>JAFTXF010000017.1 GCA_017461685.1 Lachnospiraceae bacterium | reverse complement strand
CCGCCTTCATACAAATCCATGGTTTCTGCAAGGTTCATCATAATGTGGAAATCACGTGGGAAGTTTGTTCTGGCTTCCATCATAAGCTCCCTGCACAGCTCTAACTCGCCATTTTTTCGATATTCTTTATAGATATCCTCGTATCTTTCTTTGTTTGTCTGATGTTCGGCATAATGCATATCAAATAGTGTATCTGTTGTAACACCAAAATAATTTGCAATAATCGGGATTAAGGAAACATCAGGATATGCGAGGTTATTTTCCCAGCGGCTTACACTTTGAAACGATACGTTTAATGCCTCTGCCAGCTTTTCCTGAGTGATATTTTCTTTTTTTCGCAGTTCTCTAATAACTTCTCCTATACTTTTTGCCATATACTTTTCCTTTCAATTACTGCAGGTATTTTGTTTTCAGCTGTAACTAAATAATATAATATCTCCTTACGAATATCCATCACGATTTGCAGGAAATTTAATTCTCAGATTAGCAAAAATAAAGAGTCGCTTGCGACTCTTTCGCGCCGACGCGGTATGCTTTGCAGCAACTTCCTTACCGCGGAGTGCGCATCCTAAGCGGAGCGTTTTTTTTTATTACATAGGAAAGAGTACTTTCCTATGTAATAAAAAAAGACCTGCCAAGACGGATGCAGGTCCTTTTCAGTCATATAATAAATTAAGCCATTGCGTTAACAGCCTTTGCGATAGCGCTTACCTTACGAGCAGCATTGTTCTTGTGGTATACACCCTTAGTAGCAGCCTTCTCAATAACAGAAGTAGCTTCAACTAATGCAGCGTTAGCAGCAGCCTTATCACCAGCTTCGATAGCAGCATATACTTTCTTAATAGCTGTCTTTACGCCGGATTTGATAGCTTTGTTTCTCTCGTTTTTAGTTTTTGTAACTAAGATACGTTTCTTCGCAGATTTAATGTTAGCCAAGACGCACACCTCCCTAAATATATTGATATAATTAATTTCAAAGTCTCATGTTTACATCCATCAGACACGGGCGATGGCTAAACACACTTGTATATTGTAAAATTTATCCGCCCATTTGTCAATACTTAAATTTGATATTTTCAAAAAAATTGTTATTATTTGGCTTGTAATCCGTACAGTGTCTGAATGACTAAAAATATTATACGTTTTTCCGAGAATATTTTAAAGTATTTTTATGCAAGCATATCGTGGTCTATGGTTTTTGACCCTGGCAGCATAAAATAATAATATTTTAATCTCTTGATAAATAATTTTCCTCAGGATTAGAAATTATAAATAAGAATAAAAGAACAGGCGATTGCAAAACTCTGCCGGCTGCAACAGAGTTTCGCAATCACCTGAAAAAAGATGTGTCTGGGAGGTACATTGTGGAAAGTAATTATGAAGTACGAACGGATTTGGCGCTGGAGGCCAGTGAAAGTTTAAAAACCAAGGAAGGGCATTTGACAGGGATTACAGTGCAGGAGGAGAAGCTGCCGGATATGGATGCCGTGATTACCAAAGTGCATATCGAGACTAAGAATGCTGCCAAGCGTATGGGCAAGCCGGTGGGGACGTATATTACTATGGAGGTGCCGGGACTGGCAGAGGATGATACCGGATTTCATGAAAAAATCAGTAATTTGCTGGCTGAGCAGATTAAGGAACTGTTGGAGAAGAATGGAAGTGTGGCGGAAAAAAGTATCATGATTGTGGGACTGGGGAACCGTGCAGTGACTGCAGATGCTTTGGGACCGAAGGTAATTGACCATTTATCGGTAACCAGGCATATATTAAATGTTTACGGCAAGGAGGCGTACAGTCAGGCAGTACCCAGCATCAGTGCCATGGAGCCGGGGGTTATGGCCAAAACCGGTATTGAAACGTCTGAAATGGTAGCAGGTGTGGTTAATAAAACCAAGCCGGATATTTTAATTGTGATAGATGCGCTGGCGGCCAGAAGTACGAAAAGACTTTATACAACCATACAAATCAGTAATACCGGAATTTCGCCGGGAAGTGGTGTAGGAAATCACAGAAATGCGATTAATGAAGAGGCTATGGGGATACCTGTGTTGGCTATAGGGATTCCGACCGTAGTGGATGCTGCGACGATTGTAGGGGATGCCTGTGAAGCATGGTGGCACGAGTCTTTAAAGGAACCGGGGCCTTTTCCGGAAGAGGTACGTAAATATTTTAAAGATTTAAAAAATATGTATGTTACCACAAAAGAGATTGATGAGATTATTGAGTGTATCAGTTATACGGTTTCCGAGGCTTTAAACAGTGCACTGCACGGGACAATCATATAGCATAGAAAGCAGTTTCATGGCATATACTTCACAGGGAGGTGTGCCATGGAACGAAGATACAGAGAAGTGACGCTGAAGAGAAAAAAAAGAAGTCTTCAGGTATTGTCAGGAAGTGTGATGTTGGTGATATTGCTGAAGCTTGTGGGTGGTACACCTGGAAATCTGTTGGAGCAGATGGTGCAGTATGGAACAAATTACATAAGACCTGCGATTTTTAAATTTCAGGAGTCCTATTACAAAAGCAAGCCGACTTTTTTAGGGATGATTGCACCGCGTATTTTTGCATATATGGAACAGAGCGGAGAGCCGGAGTTTGTGGTAGAGGATATGGCAGTACAGGATTTAGAGGGGGAACAGTCCGGTATAGCAGCCTCTGATACAGAGAGAATCGGTGATTTATATTCAGATACGCAGGCAGGAAGCCCGGCATCAGATATAGAACCGGTAAGTGGAGCAGTTTCGACTGCAGGACAGGGAATCGAAGAGGATACATATGCCGAGCAGAATACTGGGGTGCTGGAGTCAGCCAATCAGAATACTGGGGTGCAGGAGACAGCAGAACCGGTGCATTTGGCATTTTCACAAGAGACCGAATTGGCGCTGCTGCAGGAAAATATTTATACACAGCGGGAAGAGGACCAAAGCATGCTGCTTAAGCCTAATGAGCTGATCGCATCCTTGAAAAATGAATCAGGCACGCAGCCGGCGGATACCGTACAGAACTACGATATAACCAAGTATTATGACATGGAGCAGCTGATAAAGGATTTTTATATTGTGGATGCATCTACTTCTCCGGATGCTTCTTTGCTGAATATTGAAGAATTGACAAGCTATGACTGTACGTTAGACAAAAATGCAGCGGGACCTCAGATATTAATTTATCACAGCCATTCACAGGAGGATTTTGCGGATTCGGTACCCGGAGATAAGAGTACTACAATCGTAGGGGCAGGCGAACGTTTGACACAGCTGCTAGAAGAGGAATACGGATATGATGTGCTGCATCATGAAGGTGTGTATGATGTGCCCACCCGAGACAATGCTTACAGTAATGCTTTGCCTGATATTGAGCAGGTGCTTGCGGACAATCCTACCATACAGGTAGTCATTGACTTACATAGAGATGCGGTGGCAGAAGGGACGAAGTTAGTGACTATCATAGATGGCAAGGACTATGCCAGATTTATGTTTTTTAATGGAATCTGCCGCAGTACAAACGGTCCCATTACTTATTTAAATAATCCCTATCTGCAGGAAAATCTGGCCTTTTCTTTTCAGGCCCAGAGGGTGGCAGAAAGCTATTTTCCGGGCGTTACGCGCAAAATTTATTTAAAGGCCTGGCGTTATAATATGCACTTCGTGCCGCGGAATATGCTGATTGAATTGGGGGCGCAGACCAATACTGTGGAAGAAATCATGAATACCACAGAAATTCTGGCTTTTGTAATTGATAAAGTACTTAGTGGACAATAAGAAAGTTTTTTGTTATAATCATATAATAAGATGTCGGAGTCAAAAGATGCCTTACGGATTGTTACGTGCTTCGCACTCCCACACTCCTGCCCAATATTCGGATATCGTGGGATATTCATCCCACTTTTATCCTCATATCGGGGCGGGTCACTAAGCCATGAAACCACTTTTATGCAAGCATATCGTGGTTTATGGCTTTTGACCCTGGCATCATAATAATGCAAGTATCGGAGTAAAATCCATAATTGAGTGACTCCGGTATGAACGAATTTAGTTACAAATGGAGAATGCGCATGGCACACATGGATCAAAGTAAAATCAGAAATTTTTGTATTGTAGCACATATCGACCACGGTAAATCTACGTTGGCAGATAGAATTATAGAAAAGACGGGACTTCTTACCAGCCGTGAAATGCAGGCACAGGTTTTGGACAATATGGAGCTGGAACGTGAGCGAGGCATTACCATCAAGGCTCAGGCCTGCCGAATTGTATACAGGGCTCAGGACGGGGAGGAATATATTTTTAATCTAATTGATACACCGGGACACGTAGACTTTAATTATGAGGTGAGCCGTTCTTTGGCTGCCTGTGACGGTGCGATTCTGGTAGTAGACGCGGCTCAGGGCATTGAGGCCCAGACCCTTGCCAATGTTTATCTGGCATTAGACCACAATCTGGATGTATTTCCGGTTATTAATAAGATTGACCTGCCTAGCGCAGACCCTGACCGGGTAAAGGACGAGATTGAGGATATTATCGGCATTGAGGCCCATGATGCGCCGTTAATCAGTGCCAAGAACGGTATAAATATTGAAGAAGTATTAGAACAGGTGGTTTTAAAGATTCCGGCACCGCATGGCGATCCCGAGGCTCCGCTGCAGGCCCTTATTTTTGACTCTGTATATGATTCCTACAAGGGCGTTATTGTATTTATCCGCGTAAAGGAAGGCAGTGTGCGTAAGGGTACACCGATCCGCATGATGGCTACCGGTGCTACAGCAGAGGTTGTGGAGGTAGGATATTTCGGTGCAGGACAGTTTATTCCTTGCGAGGAACTGTCTGCCGGTATGGTAGGTTATATTACAGCTTCTATCAAGAATGTAAAGGACACAGCCGTAGGTGATACAGTTACCAATGACAAGGAGCCTTGTGTAGCGCCGCTTCCGGGTTATAAGAAGGTTAATTCCATGGTTTACTGCGGTATGTATCCGGCCGATGGCGCCAAGTATCCGGATTTAAGGGATGCGTTGGAGAAGCTTCAGTTAAATGATGCCTCCTTAAATTATGAACCGGAGACCTCCATTGCGTTAGGTTTTGGATTCCGATGCGGTTTCCTGGGGCTTTTGCATTTGGAGATTATTCAGGAGCGACTGGAGCGTGAGTACAATTTAGACCTGGTAACGACGGCACCGGGCGTAGTGTACCGTGTACACAAGACGGACGGCACCATGATAGAGCTTACCAATCCGTCCAATTTACCGGACCCTTCCGAGATTGCTTATATGGAAGAGCCGATTGTAAGTGCGGAGATTATGGTGACTACAGAGTTTATCGGTTCTATTATGCAGCTTTGTCAGGAACGCCGGGGGCGTTATATCAGTACCGATTATATAGAGTCTAACCGTGCGG
>JAFTXF010000131.1 GCA_017461685.1 Lachnospiraceae bacterium | reverse complement strand
ATGCAGCAGACATTGGTAAGTATTTATCAGGACTTCGGAAATATTATAAAATTACGCAAGATGAACTGGCAGCTCGCATTGGCGTTACCAGACAGGCGGTTTCAAAATGGGAAACGGGGATGACCATTCCGGACATAGAGATATTATTGAAATTGTCTGAAATATACGGGATTTCTATTAACAATATTTTGAAAGCTGATTTGACAAAAATAAAGTTTCAAAAGGATATTGTATTTCCGGGAGAGGATAAAAGTGCAAAAAAGATATTTGTGATCGGATGCGGAAGATGGGGGAGTTTTATTGCGTGGTATTTGGATAAAATAGGACACAAGGTGTCTTTGTATGGCAGAGCACAGTCCGAACATATGAAAAGACTGCTGGAAAAGAGGGAAAATCAGTATGTAACATTATCGGAAAGGATACAGCTGACAACTACATATGGGGACATATATTGTAACGATTATATTGTGATATCGGTTGGTGCCCAGAAGTTACAGGAAGTAGTATCTGAATTGGCAGAGAAATCTATACAGGGAAAAACGATTATATTATGTATGAAAGGAATCGAGGTGGTAACCGGGCGCAGATTGTCTCAGATTGCATCAGATACATTGGAGCATAGTAATCATATTGCAGTTTGGTTAGGGCCGGGACATGTACAGGAGTTTTATAGGGGCGTACCTAATTGCATGGTGATTGATAGTAATGAAGAGCTGGTCAAGGACGAGTTGATACGCAGCTTTTCCAGCGAATTGATTCGTTTTTATTATGGTACGGATTTAATTGGCAATGAGATCGGAGCGGCTTCCAAAAATGTAATTGGTGTAGCAGCAGGCATGTTGGAGGGGTTAGATTTATCTTCGTTGAAGGGGGCTTTAATGGCGAGAGGTACCGGTGAAATTGCCAGATTGATTGCAGCTATGGGAGGTAATGCCGATACGGTTTATGGTTTGTGTCATTTGGGAGATTACGAAGCTACTTTATTTTCGGAGCATAGTCATAATCTGGCCTTTGGCAGGAGTATTGTGCAAGGAGAGAAATACACGGAACTTGCGGAGGGATATTATACAGTAAAGGCAATTCGTAAATTAGGAAAAGCGTATGGTGTAGAACTGCCGATTTGTGAAGCAGTATATCAAATCGTACATGAAGGCAAAGAGCCGAAGAGCATATTGAAGAGTTTATTTGCCCGAAGTTTGAAAAATGAATTTGTTGCGAATTAATCTATCTGGAAATGCGGAGATTAGATTTACGGTTATAGCTTTTGAAAACTCAGTACGGGACTTTCTTGCATATAGGTATTGAATTTGGGGTCGGGGAAGTGGAGCCTATAAATAATAAGAATCTGTTTGTACTGCGCAACGGTTGTTGGCGGGAGTTGTATGTTCCGGTGAATGGTGACAGACCTTTCTCTGGAATTTGTCTGGCAGAAAGTTTTGCTGATGAATGCTCTAAGGTATACAACAGTGATATCGGTCTGATTGCCTGTGCGGATGGAGGAACTACCCTGGATCAGTGGCAACCGGGTGGGCTTCTTTATGATCATGCGGTGTATCAGGCTACCCTTGCCATGAGGACTTCTACTTTGGCAGGTGTTTTGTGGCATCAAGGAGAGAGCGACTGTGCAGAGGATAAGTATCCTTATTATGAAGAAAAGTGTATCCGCATTTTCGAAAGCTTAAAGAAGGATTTGAAGCTTGCACAGGTACCGTTTCTGGTAGGTGGGCTGGGAGATTTCTTGAAGGATTGCGCAGCAGATGATAATTTGAAGAATTACCCATACATAAATGAGGCACTTAAGAACATGGCAGCCAAGAAGGATTATATCGGATATGTACCGGCAGAGGGACTCACTGCCAATCCTGATAATCTTCATTTTAATGCCGAGTCTCTCAGAACGTTTGGGCTGCGGTATTTTGAGAAATACCGTGAGATGAACAAGCTCATGACAGTTACGCAGAATGGTCCTATCGGGGTGAGCATGACGGAGATGGAGAAGCTGTAGATGCATTAAAACGGCTATGGAATAATACGGAGGAATCGAAGTGCCTCCTTGTTTTTTCAAAATCCCTTGACAAAAATTCGACTCTCGCATATTCTATTATATATGGTTATTTTCGACCATGTCACAGAACAGGTCGTCAGACCGGGCCAAAAGCGTTGACCGGGAAGAGTAGCAAGGCGCATCTTTTCAGAGAGGGATTGTCATCAGCTGAAAGCAATCCTAAAGGGCAAATTGTGAAGTGCACCCGCAAGCTGTGCAGGGGAAGGAGAGTATCCTGCAACGGGTAGTGCCGTTACACACATTGAGGGAAAGCATATGCTTTAATTAGAGTGGAACCGCGGATTATTTCGTCTCTATTGTATAGAGGTGGTAATCCGCGTTTTATTTTTTCGCGCAATAAGGAGAGTAGTATGGGTGTAATCAGTAGAGTCAAAGAGGAGATTGCTATCATCAAAGAAAGAGACCCTGCCATGCATTCCGACTGGGAGGTTTTTTTGTATCCTTCCTTTCGGGCGATTATGAATTACAGGGTTGCACATAAGCTATATGTAAATGGACATTTCTTTCTGGCCAGGTTTCTATCTCAGCGCAGTGCCAGAAAGACCGGCATAGAGATACATCCGGGTGCGCAGATTGGACGGGGGCTTTTTATCGACCACGGTCATGGCGTGGTGATTGGTGAAACTGCCATTGTAGGCGATAATGTTACTATGTATCAGGGGGTTACCCTGGGCGGTAATGGAAAGGAGCACGGTAAGCGACATCCTACCATTGGCAATAACGTCATGATCAGTGCAGGTGCCAAGGTGTTAGGCTCTTTTGAAATCGGAGATAACAGTAAAATCGGTGCAGGAAGCGTGGTGCTTTCTCCGGTGCCTTCCAATTGCACGGTTGTAGGCGTGCCGGGACGCATTGTGAAGCGCAACAATATTTCCTGCCCGAGTGCAGAGTTAAACCATGTGGATTTACCTGACCCGATTAAAGAGGAAATCAATAGCCTGAAACAGAATAAGGATACCATGGAGCAGCGTGTGCAGGAACTGGAGCAGATGGTGCAGAAGCTGGCAGAAATGGTGAAATAAGAGAGGAGAAACGAGATGAAACTTTTTAATACACTTACAAGAAATGTAGAAGAATTTGTACCTAACGTAGAGGGCAAGGTAAATATGTACACTTGCGGACCTACCGTATATCATTTTGCACATATCGGTAACTTGAGAAGTTACATTATGGAGGATGTGCTGGAGAAGGTGTTCCGTTATTCCGGCTACGATGTAAAGCGCGTTATGAATATTACCGATGTGGGTCATCTTTCTTCTGATGCGGACAGCGGTGAGGATAAGATGTTAAAGGGTGCCAAAAGAGAAAATAAAACCGTTATGGAAATTGCAAAGTTCTATACGGATGCTTTCTTCTCTGATTGTGCCAAGTTAAATATTAAGACTCCGGATGTGGTTGAGCCTGCAACCAATTGCATTGACGGTTTTATCGAGATGATTCAGGTGCTTTTAGAGAAGGGCTATGCTTATCAGGCAGGCGAAAATATTTATTTTGATACTTCAAAGCTGAAGGAATATTACGTGTTCGGTAATCATAACGAAGAGGATTTAATGGTTGGCGTACGTGATGATGTAACCGAGGACTTAAATAAGAAAAATAAAAATGACTTTGTATTGTGGTTTACCAAGTCTAAATTTGAGGATCAGGCCCTGAAATGGGATAGCCCATGGGGCGTAGGTTATCCTGGCTGGCACATTGAATGCTCCTGCATCAGCATGAAGCATTTGGGCGAATATATGGATATTCACTGCGGCGGCATTGACAATATGTTCCCACATCACACCAATGAAATTGCCCAGAGCGAGGCATATCTGGGACATAAGTGGTGTAATTACTGGTTCCATGTGCATCATTTAAATGACCAGTCCGGTAAGATGAGCAAGTCCAAGGGCGAATTCCTTACCGTGTCTTTATTGGAACAGAAGGGTTATGACCCGCTGGCATATAGATTGTTCTGTTTACAGTCTCACTATAGAAAGCCGCTGGTATTTTCTTACGAGGCATTGGACCAGGCAGCAGGCACCTACAAAAAGCTGAAAAAGCGTATTGCAGGTCTGGAAAAAGACGGTGTCGTTGATGAGCGGGCAGTAGCAGACTACAAGGCAAAATTTGTGGAGGCCGTAGGTAATGATGTCAATACTTCCATGGGTGTGACCTTATTATATGATGTGTTAAAGAGTGACCTAAATGATGCTACCAAGCGTGCCGTTATCGAAAGCTTCGACTATGTACTCAGTCTGGATCTTTTAAAGGAAGAAGCACAGGAAGCAGTAAGCGATGTGGATGCAGAACTGGAAGCTTATGTTTTGGAAAAGATTGAAGAGCGCAAGGCTGCCAAGAAGGCAAAGGATTTTGCGCTGGCAGACGCTATCCGTAACGAACTTTTAGAAAAGGGTATCGTGTTAGAGGATACCAGAGAGGGCGTAAAATGGAAGAGAGCGTAAAGACTCTGACAAATATGTCGGATTTACAGCAAATTATGCATGCCTTCCGGTTAGAAAAGCAGGACTACCGAAGCTTCAGCGCCCTGACTTTGGCCTACATCGGAGACTGCGTATTTGACTTGGTAATCCGCTCCGTAGTGGTGTTGCGAAGCCACAAGCAGGTAAATGATCTGCACAAGAAAACCACCCGTTTCGTAAAAGCCGAGACGCAGGCGGTGATCATACAGGGGCTTTTGGATAATGATATGTTGACCGAGGAAGAAAAGGCAGTGTACAAAAGAGGACGCAATACCAAGTCCCACACTGTAGCCAAGAATGCATCTGTAGCGGCCTACCGCAAAGCTACCGGTTTTGAAGCATTGCTGGGTTACCTGTATATTACCGGCCAGATGGAACGCATTCTGGAGCTGACCCAAGCCGGGATTTCGTACACGGACCTGACGTTGTAAAGTGAATATAGGTGGCACGAAACTCCAGGCTGCAGTCCCAGAGTTTCGTGCCAACCGGAAAGTGAGGAAATATGGGATACACAGAATTTACCATAGAGGGCAGAAATGCCGTAATCGAGGCTTTTCGCGCAGGTAAGCCTATCGACAAGATTTTTATTTTGGACGGCTGTCAGGATGGCCCCGTTTCTACTATAAAGAGAGAAGCCAAGAAAAAAGACGTCATGATTAAATACGTCACCAAGGAAAGACTGGATCAGATGTCCGAAACCGGCAAGCATCAAGGTGTGATTGCTTATGCGGCAGCTTACGAGTATGCGGAGCTGGAGGATATTTTTGACAAAGCCAGAGAAAAGGGCGAGGACCCATTCATCCTTATTTTGGATAATATTGAGGACCCACACAACCTGGGCGCCATTATCCGTACTGCCAATCTGGCAGGTGCCCACGGTGTGATTATTCCCAAGAACAGAGCAGTAGGGCTCACCGCTACAGTGGCACGTACCTCTGCGGGCGCACTCAATTTTACACCGGTTGTAAAGGTGACCAATATTACCAAGACCATTCAGGAATTAAAAGACAGAGGCCTATGGTTCGTATGCGCGGATATGGGTGGCACAGAGATGTACAAGCTGAATTTGAAGGGACCTATCGGCCTGGTTATCGGTAATGAAGGAGATGGTGTCAGTCGCCTGGTAAAGGAGAATTGTGACATGATTGCTTCCATTCCGATGAAGGGCGATATAGACTCTCTGAATGCTTCTGTGGCAGCGGGCGTGCTGGCCTATGAGATTGTGAGACAGAGGCTGCAGTAATATGAAAGACATTTACAAACAATTAAGCGACGAAGAACTGATTGCCAGATATATGGACGGCGACAAAGGAGTCGTGGATTTTTTGATGGACAAGTACAAATATCTGGTGCGCAGTCAGGCCGGCAATATGTTTCTTTTGGGGGCGGATCACGAGGATTTGCTGCAGGAGGGCATGATTGGCCTGTTTAAGGCCATCAGAGATTACGACCCGGGCAGAGACGCCAGTTTTCAGACCTTTGCCAAGCTGTGCATATCCAGACAGATTTTTACAGCCATCGAGGCATCTAACAGGCACAAGCATGCTCCGTTAAATTCTTATTTGTCTTTGTCGGAAACAGATGATGAGCAGTATAAAGAAGCCAGAGACCGTATCACCAAAATGACGACCATAGAAAGCCCGGAGACATTGGTGATTGACAAGGAGAACATGGCTCAGCTGGAGGAGATGCTTACCGCAGAGCTAAGTCATCTGGAAAAGCAGGTCCTGGACTTATATTTTATCGGTATGTCTACCAGAGAAATCGCAGCTATTCTGGGACGTACGGAAAAGGCCACGGACAATGCTTTTCAGCGGCTTAAAAGCAAGATACGTAAGATTTATGGTAAATGGAAGGTATGAAAACGAACGCCGATAAACGAACGCCGACAAACTAAAATCAGTAAAACCAAAGCCGGAAAATTAAGGCTGGTCGGCATGAAGCTCTAAGGCTTCCATGACAGCTTTAATGGTTTTTTCAACAGTTAAGCCTGATTCATCAATGACAATATGAGCGTATTTCTCGTAAAGAGGAGTACGCTCTTCGTATAAGTCGCGCAGGGTCTGGCCGGTTTTCAGTACTACGCCTCTGGCGGTCAGGTTGCCAAGGCGGCGTTTTAGCTTGGGATAATCCAGCTTCAGATATACAATAGTAGAAATATCCCGCAGATGCTCTAATCCCTGCGTGCAATAGCAAATGCTGCCGCCCGGGGAAATAATGGAGTTCGTCACGTCCATTTCCGCATGTACCCGGTTTTCAATTTCCAAAAAGCCGATGCTGCCAACGTCTGCAATGATTTCTCTGAGAAGCTTGCCTTCCTGCTTCTGAATGACGATGTCGGAGTCTACGAATTCGTAGCCGATAATTTTAGCCAGAATAACGCCTACAGTGCTTTTGCCGACACCGGGCATGCCGATTAATGTGATGTTTGGTTTTGTGTGCTTCATATGGGCCCTTCCTCCGGTGTATATTTTATCCTTGATGCAAAACAAATTCTTGCAAAAAAATACATTTCTACTATAATAGTTTTATAAGAAAATTACAAGGAAAAGGTACCCGATTTATGAAATTTAAAAAAGACAATGGAAAGAAAAATATCAAAATCCAGACCAAAACAGCTATCGACAAAGGCGTGATCGAGGAATATTTTTATATGGTGCCTGCAGAGGTGACCGTGCGTGAGCTTTCAGAAGCGATTCACAGTGTGGAAGAAGAAGCCAAGGAAATCTGGACGGAGCTTGATTTAATGGAGATTGTACTGTCTGCCGACAGTCTGATTTTTGAGAATATGATGGATACCTTTGATGCACCCGGGGACCGGGCTTTTTTGGCAGACAAGGGTGTGAAGGCAGTGTATGCGGTGAACTACAATACGAAGGATAAAGAATCCGTAAGGCGGGTGCTTCAGGAGCTGCACAGTGCATTTGGTGGTTTTATGGCATCTGATACCGAGGATTTGGAGCCGATTTTTGAAGTTGCAGAATTTTAATTTTGGGGCAGCAGAGGTATGAAGATATGATGATTTCAACGAAGGGGCGCTATGCCCTGCGTGTGATGCTGGACCTGGCAGGTCAGCCTAAGGAGGAATATATTTCTTTAAAAGCAATCTCTGACAGACAGGAGATATCCATGAAGTATTTGGAGGCTATCGTTGCCAATTTGAGCAAGGCAGGGCTGTTGGACAGCCTCCGTGGCAAAAGCGGAGGCTACCGTTTGAACAAATCTACAGCGCAGTACAGTGTGGGGGCTATTGTGCGGGCAGTAGAGAGCAATTTGTCGCCTGTCAGCTGCTTAGAGGAGAGCAAAGGCGGCTGTGACAGGGCCGGTGAGTGTCTGACTTTGCCTATGTGGCAGAAGCTGGACCGGATAGTCGGTGAGTATCTGGACAGTGTGACTTTGGAGGATTTGCTCACGCAGAATTTTGAGTAGGTGAGGACAACAGGAAAAACGGTATGAAAGATGCAATTTTCATGTGTGTCAGGCACTTTCGAAGATATTGAAGCATATATATGAAGTATACATATAAAGGGATGCGCGTACTAAATAAAAAACAATGGTAAAAACAATTGCAAGGTAATTTTTGGCATGCTAAAATATCCATGTACTGTATTTTATATTTTGATAAAAACAGTAACATATATATTTAGGAGGAATTTTGTATGCGTAGTACAAAAACAATCAAGATGGCACAGATGGCCATACTTATTGCCATTGTTTTGATTATGGCATTCACTCCGCTGGGTTACTTAAAGACGCCCGGTTTGGAGATTTCCCTGATTCCGATTGTTGTTTCCATTGGGGCAATGGTTATTGGACCGGGAGCCGGTGCAGTTTTGGGCACCGTATTCGGACTTACCAGTTTTTATCAGTGCTTCGGTATGAGCGCCTTCGGTGCCATGCTTTTAAGCATTAATCCGGTTTTTACTTTCTTGGTATGCGTACCGACACGTATTTTGGAAGGTTTGCTGGCAGGTTATATCTTTAAAGCATTGATGAAGGTCGACAAGACTAAAACAGTTTCATATTTTGTGGGAGGCTTTTTCACAGCCTTTTTGAATACTGTATTGTTTGTAGGAATATTGACAGTCCTATTCTGGAACACAGATTATCTACAGAGACTGAATACAGCAGTAGACAATGCATTTATGTTATTTGTTGCTTTTGTAGGTATAAATAGTGTAGTAGAGTGGCTTACCACCACTGTAGTAGGCGGCGTGGT
>JAFTXF010000130.1 GCA_017461685.1 Lachnospiraceae bacterium | reverse complement strand
GCCAGCATTTTCCAAACCGTAAGCATTTTCCATGCATTCTGCTGCCGCACAATACTCCTGACTTACCTTATGAAAAACATCCATTGCCTTTTGTAAGGACAAGTCCTGCACAATCTGAGCCGGCACTGTGGATGTGATTTTTTCTTCTATATCACTGGTTATTACCGTAAAATCCAGCCCGATTTGCTGTAAAAGCTCCCGTCTTCTGGGAGAGGCACTGCCTAAAATGATTTGCCTGGTACACTTCATATAAGTACGCTCCAATTCTTCTCTCTGATAAAATGCTCAAAGCTTACCGCACAGTTGTCGTCCATGCCTCGAGCCTATAAACCTACCGGCCATTCTTTCAGTCAGTACACTTAATAATTGCCCAAAATCTTCATATTGCGGGCTTCTTCTCTGATACCGCTTAAGGCATTTCTTACCGCGCTGTCAGAAAGATTTCCTTCAAAATCAATAAAGAAACGGTACTCCCAGTTGCGTCCCTCTAACGGTCTTGACTCAATTTTTGTCATATTTAAATTATTATAAATAAAATGAGACAAAATATGATACAGGGAACCGCTTTCATGAGGTACCTCAAAGCAAATGCTGATTTTATTGGCATCTTCCTTGAAAACCTTTTGATTGGTAACAATAATAAATCTGGTGCTGTTGCCCTTTAAATTATTGACACCCTTCTCCAAAATCTCCAGGCCGTAAATTTCTGCCGCAGTCTCACTGGCGATAGCAGCCTGAGCGTGAAGTCCCTCTTCCTTCACCTTCTGAGCGGCAAAAGCATTGTTCTGCATACTAATCTGCTGCCAGCCGGTCTTTTGCAGGTAATTGGAGGACTGCATCAAAGACTGTGGATGAGAATATACGGTCTTGATATCGCTAAGCTTGGTTCCCGGCACTGCCATAAGACAATGCTCAATTTTAATAATCTGCTCACCTACAATATAATTTTCAAATTCTGTCAGTAAGTCGTAAATCTCATTTACAATACCGGCAGTAGAATTTTCAATCGGCAGCACTGCAAAATCTGCCCTGCCCTCTTCAATGGCTGTCATAGCATCCCTGAAGGTATCCACATGAAAGCTCTGAATTTCCTTGCCAAAGAACTGATTCATGGCTGCCTGAGAATAAGCGCCTTCTGCCCCCTGAAATACCACTCTTGCCTTATGGGCGCCCAAATCCTCCATAGGAATAAACGGCAGCTTGCCAATACAGCCATGTTCTGCAAGAAGCTGATACTGCATCTTGCGGCTGATAGACATAATCTGTTCAAAAAGCTCCTGCACTGCATGCTTGTGGAAATCCCCTTCTATCAGGCTCTTTACTTTTTCAATCTTTTCTACTTCACGAACCTTGTCAAATACCTTCTTACCGGTCTCGATTTTAAACTCCGCCACTTCCTTGCAAACTGCCATACGTTCCTCATAAAGGGCTACAATCTGCTTGTCAATTGCATCAATCCGGTCTCTCAAAATCAATAAATCTGTTGCCATATTTCCTCCATAACTTCTCAAAATGGTTACTTGTTCTCTTCTTTAACCGATGTACTAGTATATCGGTCCAGTTATTTCGTAACCGATATACTAGGTACTCTGTATTTGATACACTACACCGTCAAGCACCTCAAAATAATTTTCAAAGGTCTTTCTGCAGCACATCGGGTCTAAAATCGTCACGCCCGGTTTTCTAAGGCCGGTAATGGCAAATCCCATGGCCAGCCTGTGGTCGTCATGTGTCTGAATCAAGACTTCTTCATTCACGTTACCATCCACATCACTTGCTATTCCAAAGACTTTCTGTGCATCACCTGCCGCATCACAATCCGGAGCGTTTTCCCCTTTAGAACCACTGACTTCGCCACATACTTCACCGCTGTCCGGATAAATCACCACGCCGTCTGTCTCTTCCTCTACGCGCACACCCAGTGCCGTTAAATTCTCCACAATCGCCGCAATTCGGTCACTTTCCTGCAGCCTGATGTGAGAAATGCCCGTAATACGCACCGGACTGTCTGCAAAAGGTGCTATGGCAGCCAGCGTAATAGCCTGGTCAGAACATGCATGCATATTGACATCAATGCCCTTTAGCACACCATCCACCGGCCCTGTCACCGTAATACCGGTCTCCTTATCCTCTACCTGACAGCCCATCTGCTCCAAAATCCGTGCAAATGCCACGTCTCCCTGCAAGGAATCAAAATGCAAATGCTCCACCGTCACCGAAATGCCAAGCACTGCCGCCATAGCCCAAAAATAGGCTGCTGCAGAAGCATCCGGCTCTATATAATAATCCATTGCCCGATACTGTTGCCCTGCCGGTATCACATACTCCCTTTCTGATACTTGTTCCACCCGGACGCCAAACTGCTCCATCATTTTCATGGTCATCTGTATATAGGCCATACCGTGACTACCTGATATATAAATATGTAAATCGTCCTTAGTCAGACAGCCGGAAATCAAAAGAGCACTTAAAAACTGGGAGCTTTTATCAATATCTACTGTAATTTGAGACCTGGTAATGCCCTGTCCGCATATTTCCATAGGGAAATGCCCCGGTTCCTCGGTACATGTAATCTCTGCTCCCACACTCTCCAAAGCCCTTAAAAGAGGCTCCATAGGCCGTTTTCGCATCTGCGCAGAAGCATCCAGATAAAACCTTCCTTCACTGCAGCCCAAATATGCCGCCAAAAATCTGGCAGCCGTTCCGGCGCTTCCTACATAAATACTCGCTTCCTTCTTCGGCACTGCTCCGCCCAGACCGGTAACGCTGATTTCATGTGCCGGCTCGTCCACTACGGTCTCAAAGCCCAAATCCTCCACACATTTCAAAAAATGTCTGGAATCATCACTGAAAAGTGCTCCGCCCAGTCTGCTTTCGCCCTCCGCTAACGTAGCCAAAAGCAATGCTCTGTTAGTAATACTCTTTGAACCGGGTACCGAAACAGTAATGCGCTTATTTATAATATTCTTCACGGGTTCTATCTTTTTTTGCTCCATGATATCCTTCGCTCCTGCCGTATTGTGCCATATTGTGATGTACTTTATCGTCTTTCTTTTAACAGACGCAACTTTCTCTGCACAAAATATTTCTTATAGATTATTAAATTATAATACATCTTTTCCCAAAATAAAAGTCCTAACCTGTAATTAATCAAAATGCATCAAGGATTTGCAGCCTTTTGGGAAAATCCGTGAAATAAGTACTTTCGAAAAAATCCATGAAATAAGTGCTTGACATTTCATGCGAAGTATCATAGAATAATAAAAATTCTTTAGGAGGTATGGCAATGTATCATCATGCAGTGAATATGTATCATTTTGAATATGCACCAGCTTATGTTCCGGCTATGAATTGGCGCAGCCCGGGGCTTTCATTGTCGTACCCTGATTACCGGTGTTAAAGGATTTTATCGCACAACCAGGTTGAAACAGTGTAAGCCAAACCAATGTGTTTTGTTTACGCTGTTTTTTTATTTTCCCTGGATCCAAAACCAACTATGCATATGATGTATAAAGCAAAGTGCACGTTGCCTTGTACATCTCACAAAAAGGAGATTTAAATAATGGAAACTTTAAAAGCATTAACCGATTACTATGAAAAATATAGCGAGGACGGCAGGCTGCGCTCCCGCCACGGCTCTGTGGAATTTCTCACCACCATGCGTTACATAGAACGCTATTTAAAGCCCGGCATGCGCATTATGGAAATCGGCGCCGGAACCGGCCGCTACAGCCATGCACTGGCATTACAGGGTTACCACGTAGATGCGGTGGAATTGGTGGAACATAATATTGAGATTTTTAAACAGAATACTGCAAAAGATGAACCGGTAACCATCACCCAGGGAAATGCAACGGATTTAAGCACTTTTCCGGATAACACCTATGACATGACACTGTTATTGGGCCCTATGTATCATCTTTATACAGAAACGGAACAGCATCAGGCCTTGTCTGAAGCTATCCGTATAACCCAAAAAGGCGGTATTATTTTTGCAGCATATTGTAACAACGATGCTACCATCATTCAGTTTTGCTTTCAGCGGGGCATGATAAAAAATCCTCATTTTCAGGAACTGCTGGACCCTGTTACCTTTAAAGCAAGCTCTACTCCTCAGGAGTTATTCCAGCTTTACCGAAAAGAGGATATCGACAGACTTATGGCGGATTTTGCCGTTACCAGACTACACTATCTGGGCACTGACATGGCAACCAATTTCATAAAAGAAACCGTGGACGCTATGGATGATGAGGTATTTGAAATCTATATGCGTTATCATTTTTATATATGCGAACGAGAAGATATGGTTGGTGCGACCCACCATATTCTGGATGTTTTTCGTAAAGATTAATGGAACCGACAAATGCAGCCATGATAGCCAGACATGATGTATCTTAAAAAATTTAGGCATTGCATTGCAGAAAAAATTGGGCACACCGCAGAACGTGCGCCCGCCGGGCGCACGTTAAAAGGGT
>JAFTXF010000129.1 GCA_017461685.1 Lachnospiraceae bacterium | reverse complement strand
ATAATAAGTTTGCAAAAAAGCAGAGGTAAGCATTATGTTGGACGCGTACAAAGAGCTGATGCCTATTGTATATGGGGAACATGCAATTAAATATTTAAAGCACACGGACAAAGAAGCCGGCAAAATGTGTTTCAGTATGCATTGGCACGACCGAATGGAGCTTTTGCGCGTGATATCAGGCAGACTGGAGCTGCACTTAGGCGAGGAGAAAATATGTGTTTTGCCGGGACAGGCGGCGATTATCGGCCCCCGCACCATGCACTGCGGGTTTGCGGGAGAGGCAGGGGTAGAGTATCATGTAGTCATGTTTGACCCGGAAAATTTCCGCAACCAGACCAGGGCATCCGCCAAATATATTGAACCGCTCTGCAATTATAAGTCCGGCTTTCATGCGCTGGCTACGAATCCGAAGGTCATAGCAGCCATTGACCGGTTGTTGGGCGTCGTGTGCAGTGAGGAAGAGGAAAATTCACTTTTTGCAGTGGGAACCATTTACGAAATTATCGGCGGGCTGTATAAATACTGTGAATTAGATTTCAAAATGGTATATAAGGAAGACGAAGCTTTTCGTGCGGTTTTAGAATACGTGAACAATCATTTTGGAGAGCATATATCTGCCAAGGATATCAGCAGGCAGTTTGGATATAATGAGACTTATTTTTGCAGGCGCTTTAAATCCATTACCGGTATCACTGTCATGAAATATATCCAGATACTGCGCATGGAGGAAGCACAGAGGCTTTTGCGCAGCACCGATGAAGAAATCGGCAGCATTGCATGGGAATGCGGCTATGCGGATATCAGTTATTTTTCTAACTGCTTTAAAAGGCACTGTGGGTATACGCCTACGCAGTTTCGCCAAAAATACCGCAGCAGGTAGGGGCCTATGGCTGGCAGTACGGAGCAATATATATTGCTACATACTGCCAGCATAGGCCACGGGAGAAATAATAAAAATAAGTGGGAAATTGGTGGCGTAAGTAAATGAAATGTGGTATGCTATCATATAAGAAGAGCAAATGCATCAGGGCATAAGGAGGTAGTTATGGTATATCATATTATTATGTGGAATTTTAAAGAAGAGGTTGCAGCAGAGGACAAGCCGAAGTTAAAAGAAGCTATGGCAGAGAATCTGAAAGGGCTTGTTGGTAAGGTGCCGGGTTTATTGACTGTGGATTTTGTGGCGGAGCCGGAAGCATCCAGCTCTCATGACATTGCATTGGTGACAACCTTTGAAAAGGTGGAGGATATCAAGGCTTATGCGGTACATCCGGATCATGTACATGTGGCTGATACATACGTACGTCCGTATGTTTGCAATCGCGCATGCTTAGACTGTGAGATCTAGTACATCGGTTACGAATTAACCGGACCGATATACTAGTAGATTTAGTACGGAAATTTTGAATTGTTAGAAGTAAGAATTTTATGAATATTTCCGAAGGAGGATTATCATGGACGTTAAAGAATTAGTTGAGAAATTAGTGGACAAAATTAAGGACAGTGACTCTTTGAAGGAGCAGTTTGACAAAGAGCCTGTAAAGGTGATTGAGAAGTTTTTGGGCGTTGATTTGCCGGATGAAATCGTAGAAAAGGTTATCGACGGTGTTAAGGCCAAGATTACATTGGATAAGGTTTCTGATGTGGCAGGTGCTTTAAAGGGATTATTCGGTAAAAAATAATTACATAGCGGTGTGACCTGCTTTTCCAAAAGGCAGGTCATATTTGTCTTGGGTGGATGCGAGGACAGTTGGGCAGAGAACGGTCTTTTGCAAGTAAAAAGTAAAGGAGTATCCATGGAAAAGAAGCGGTATCATTTATTAGATAATTTGAGAGGTGTTACATTGGTTAGTATGATGCTATATCATGCTATGTGGGATTTGGTTTATATGTTTGGGATAGAGATCAGGTGGTATGATTCTAATGTGGGATACGTTTGGCAGCAGAGTATTTGCTGGACATTTATTATGTTGTCCGGCTTTTGTTGGTCCTTAGGCCGCAGAAAATTGCGGCGTGGGTTAGAGGTATTTGGTTTATCTGTGATAATCAGCCTGGTGACTATTTTTGTGATGCCGGATAATCTGATTTTGTTTGGGGTGCTGAGTGCCATCGGTACTGCCATGCTTGTGATGATACCATTGGAGAAATGGTTTTGCAAAATTAATCCGTATATAGGTCTGATTTTTTGCATTGCTCTTTTTGCGATTACCAGAAATGTTAATTCCGGCACATTGGGGTTTGA
Source organism: Lachnospiraceae bacterium (assembly GCA_017461685.1). GTDB lineage: Bacteria > Bacillota > Clostridia > Lachnospirales > Lachnospiraceae > RGIG6307. The sequence goes on along the minus strand of JAFTXF010000129.1, from coordinate 5,878 downwards.
AGGCTGGGAACTGTGCACTCTGCCTGAGACGTGGTATCGGAATCTGTTTACCGCATATTTGGGATTCCCACCGGAAGATTTCTGGTCCTGTGATTATTTTTCAGTTTTTCCCTGGATTTTTTTGTACCAGACCGGTTATTTCCTCTACAAAATTTTTGAAAAAAAGGATTTGCTGCAATATCTTTTCGGGAAAAAGCTTCCGATTGTCTCTTGGCTTGGACGTAATTCGTTGATAGTTTATGCCCTGCATCAGCCGGTGATTTACGGGGTGTTGACAGCAGTTATGTGGATGCTCCGGGGATGATAGCAGATTTTTGAGGGGTATTGTCCGCATCTATACTTTGAAGAAAATTCCAACGGCTCCCGGTATTCCATATGATTGTTTGAAGAAAATCCCACCGGTTTTTGGCATTTTCCTGTGATTTTTTTCATAGAATATTTGTAGCGGCACCGTCGGCAGAAGCGTGAGTCTGCAGTATTGCTCTGCCGGCGGCGACCTCGACTAAGAGATGTTTCGAAAACAGCGACTGATTTAAAGGTAAGTTCCGCAGGTAAATCGGAACCGGCGGACGAAATAACAGTAGAAAAATACGCTGCAATGTGTTATGATTTTAGTGAGATAAAGTATAACGATTGCAGCGATCATTGTTTAAAATACTTTTTACGAGGAGGATTTAAAATGGGATTTGGTTTTAGTTTATTTGAATCGGTATTTCCGGTTATATTTTTGTTGATGTTCTGTCTGATATTTGGCATGTTCATTGTTGCTTTTGTCAAGAGTATAGGCCAGTGGAACAAGAACAATCATTCCCCACGTCTGACTGTGGAGGCCACCGTAGTAGGCAAGCGCACAGACATAAGACGTCACAGTGGAAGCCACCACAACGGTCACCATCATAGCAGCTCCACCTCCACTACATATTACGTGACATTTCAGGTGGAAAGCGGCGACCGTATGGAGCTTATGGTAAGCGGCTATGAATCCGGCATGCTGGTGGAAGGCGACAAAGGCCGCCTGACCTTCCAGGGTACCCGCTACTTGAGCTTCGAGAGAGAATTCTAGAGAAATTGTGTCTGAGATTTGAAGATTGGAAAACTCTGTGCCTGCCGTCCGAAGCAATATATATTTCGGCACAGGGGCCTTGAAAAGCGTCGGTCCTTAGTGAAGCAAGGCGATAGCCGCAGTCTGAGCTTAGTACAGCACAAGGCATGCTTTCTCACTAAGTTCGCACCTTGTGCTCACTAAGTGTTCAATGCACGCTACGCATTTTCATGGAGCGGGAGCGTCCCATGAGACGAAATATATATTGCTTTGGACGGCGGGCACAGAGTTTCCCGATCTTCTGAGTTAAAAGGAGGTGCAAGCATGAAGCTTACATTTATTGGCGCAGCCCATGAAGTGACAGGCAGCTGCCATTTGATAGAGGCATGCGGCAAACGTATTTTGGTAGACTGCGGAATGGAGCAAGGACCGGATTTATTTGAAAATCAGGAACTGCCGATAAAGGCCGGCGAGATTGATTATGTACTTTTAACCCATGCACACATCGACCATACCGGTAAGGTGCCGCTTTTGTGCAAGGAGGGTTTTCAGGGAGATATTGTTTCCACCTTCGCCACTGCGGATTTGTGTAATATTATGCTGCGTGACAGTGCCCATATTCAGGAGTTTGAAGCTGAGTGGCGTAATCGCAAGGCCAAGAGAAGCGGAGCGCCGATTTACGAGCCTCTTTATACCATGGAGCATGCAGAGGCGGCTATTCGTATGTTTGCACCGGTGGACTATAATCAGACGATTACTCTGTGCGAAGGCGTGGAGGTGCGTTTTACGGATGTGGGACATTTGCTGGGATCCGCAGCAATCGAGGTATGGATTACGGAGGAAGGCATTACACGTAAAATTGTCTTTTCCGGAGACGTGGGCAATGTGGAACAGCCGATTCTCAAAAATCCTTCTCTGGTAGAGGAGGCAGATTATGTGGTAATAGAGTCTACCTACGGCAATCGGATTCATGGCGAGGAGAAGCCGGATTATGTGGGAGAATTCACGCAGATTCTCAGGGATACTTTTGTGAAGGGCGGTAATGTCATCATTCCTTCCTTTGCAGTAGGACGTACCCAGGAAATGCTCTACTTTATTCGGGAGATTAAAGAAAACAATCTGATACCGGAGTATCCGAATTTTGAGGTGTATGTGGATAGTCCACTGGCAATTGAAGCTACCATGGTTTTTAACAAAAATGTCTGGTCCTGTTTTGATGAGGAGGCTTTGGCATTGGTACGGGAGGGTGTGAATCCGATTATTTTCCCGGGACTTAAGACCACAGTGACCAGCGATGAATCCAAGCTGATTAATTTTAATGAAAATCCAAAGGTTATTATTTCTGCATCCGGTATGTGTGAGGCCGGACGTATCCGTCATCATTTAAAACACAATTTATGGCGCAGTGACAGCGCAGTATGCTTTGTGGGTTATCAGGCAGTGAATACCCTGGGCCGCAAGCTTATAGAAGGTGTGGAAAGTGTGAAGCTTTTCGGCGAACCTGTGGAGGTTAATGCTCGCATTGTGAGTTTAAAGGGAATCAGTGGTCATGCAGATAGGAATGGATTATTAAATTGGCTGCAGGGGTTCCAAGAAAAGCCTTCCAAGGTGTTTGTGGTACACGGGGAAGATGCGGTGACGGAGGAATTTGCCGCCACAGTAACGGATACACTGGGCATTCCTGCCTATGCACCGTATTCCGGTGCCAGTGTGGACCTGATTACCGGTGAAATACTTTCCCATGGACAGCGCATACCGATTAAGAAGACGGATAAGGCTGCCCAGACCAAAAAGAATGCTGCCTTTAACCGTGTGGTAGCGGCAGCTAAGAGACTGATGGAGGTAGTGCTCAAAAATCAGGGGATTGCCAATAAAGATTTGGCGAAATTTGAGAGCCAGATACAGAGTCTTGCAGATAAATGGGACCGATAGTGGTTTGGGATATTTAAATTTCTTGTATGGATAGAGGTTTATGAAATACAGACTGTATAAAAGAGTCTGTGTTTTATAAACCTTTTTGGATTAAATGGGAGAAAGTAGGTTTTTCAGTCACTTAAGAGAACAGTATTTCCTGAAAAATTTGGAAAACGGGGAAAATGATACAAGTACGATACTTTGTGAGGATAGTATAGAAAACGGTATCGCTCCTTTGCGCAAAAGGAGTAAGCATCAAAGGGCAAATACCGGAAGGAGTAACGATTATGGAGCAGCAAAGGAGTAGACGGCCCCGGCAACAGAGGGGACAGGCACAGCAAAATACGCCACGCAAAAGCCGCACTATTAAAAAATTGTTATGGGTCATACTGATTTTTGAGATTATCACTGCTATAGAATTGCTGGCACTGATAAAGGTGTTGGCAGCCAATGAGCAGTATGCCGGTAAGTTGGGACGGGAGACGGTATCGGCAAGTACAAGCGGGGTGCAAAACACGGAGCAGGGAGATTCAGGACACGGAGCAAAAGACTCGCAAAGTAATGCAGAGGACGGAAATAAAAAAAACGCTGCCGAGGAGGACTGGAAATTGGTTCTGGTCAATAAATGGAATGAAATGGACCCGGATTATGTGCCGGAATTAGAAGAGGTAGCAGACGGACACAGGGTAGACGCCCGCATTGCAGATTCTTTAAAGGCCATGCTGAAAGGCGCCAAAAAGGCGGGTTACGATATCTATATATTATCTTCCTATCGGGATATGGACAAGCAGACTTATTTGTATGAGGCTGAGGTAGAAGAATGGCTTGCACTGGGGTACAGCCGGAGAGGGGCCGAGGAAAAGGCCGCCACAGTAGTGGCATATCCGGGGACAAGCGAGCATCATTTGGGGCTGGCAGTGGACCTGGTGTCCAGCGAACATGTAGCACTGGATGAAGGCGCGGAACGAACGGAAGGATATCAGTGGCTGGTGGCTCATTGCCATGAATACGGGTTTATTTTACGGTATCCAAACGGAGCTACTGAAATTACAGGGATTATATACGAGCCGTGGCATTTCCGCTATGTGGGAGAAGAAGCAGCGACAGAAATCATGGAGAGCGGCATTACGCTGGAGGAATATTTGGAATGAAAAAAAGTACGGTGAAGGACATTTTGATTGTGGCAGGTTGTGTTGCTTTAATCGGAGTTATGGCAGTGCTGGTGTTCTGGCTGCTGTCATATTTATGTGGCGTGTAATATTTGGGGATACCAATTTTACCTGATAAATGGGTTTATAAAATGTGGACTGGAATAATGAAGTGGTCTATGTTTTATAAACCCTGTTTTTCTATGCAGAATTGGTATTGCGGATGTTTTGGCGGCGTGTTAGAATAGAATCAAATGTAAATAAGTGTAAAACAGATGTAAGCAGGAAAACGGATATGGAAGTGACAAAGTACTATACATTACAGGATATGGCGCGAATAGGGTGTAATGACTGCAAGGGGTGTCATGCCTGTTGCCGGGGCATGGGTGACAGAGTGGTGCTGACCCCGTATGATGTGCATGTTCTGTCTATACAGTTAGGATTGACTGTGGACGAGCTTTTTGCAGAATGGCTGCAGTTGACTATTGTAGACGGACTTTTACAGCCTAGTATGGCCATGAACGGTGTAGGTGAGCGCTGTCACGCTTTAGACGAGTCAGGGCGCTGCAGAATTCATGCTTTCAGGCCGTCTATTTGCCGGTTGTTTCCATTAGGCAGACAGTATACAGAGGACAGCATTCAGTACTTTGTATTGGAGGAGGCCTGCCCGGCAGCACAGAAGACCAAGGTAAAAATATCCAAGTGGGTAGAGCGGCCGGAATTTAAGGAGCATGAGACTTTTTTGGTGCAGTGGCATGCTTTTAAGAAAAAATGTATGACACGCATGTCAGAAAGCGATGATCTGGATTATCACAGGCAACTGTTGATGTATGTATTGCAGTTATTTTATAGAAAGCCTTATACCGAGGGCGCGTTTTACGCGGAATTTTTAGAACGACTGGCCGAGGCCGGAGAAATATTGGAGGCATAAGTATGCGGAAGCTGGCCGACAAAAAGGGCACACTGATGCGTGCAGTAGGAATTCTTTTTTTGGCAATTACCTTATTAATTATATATATCGGCAATGATTCGGTGCCGTTTATGATGGATGATGAATGGTATTCTACTAAGTTATTTAGTGAGGAGCCGGTTCAAAGTCTGAGAGATGTTATCGAGGCGCAGAAGTGGCATTTTCTGAATTGGGGCGGACGTTCCATTGCCCATGGTTTATTGCAGCTTACATTGATGAGCGGTACTTTTTGGGCGAATGTCATCAATGTACTGTTTAATATTTTATTGGGTACAGTGATTTGCAAAGCTGCCGGGGCGGTAAAGCCGGTATATTACGGGATGACCTGGGGGATGCTGTACGGATTAAACGCGAACTGGATGCAGAGTATGTGCTGGCAATCCGGCGCCGCCAATTATTTGTATATGACTACGTTTGTACTGTTCTTTTTGTGGTGCTATGTGCGTGCCTTGGATGGGCAGGAGAAGACGCTGCCGGGTATTTCCTTGTGGATATGGCCGTTAGGCCTTATGGCAGGTTGGAGCAATGAAAATATGGGACCTGCGGTGTGGCTGCTTAGCCTGGGAACCATGGTGTTTCTGTGGAGAAAGGAGCGCAGGTGGAGCAGGTGGATGCTTTGGGGTAATCTCACCTGTCTGGCAGGCAGTTGTCTGGTCATTCTGGCTCCTGGCAATTTTGTGCGTTCTGCCGAGACCGCCAGTGACAAGGGGCTTTTGTGGCGTATATTCCTAAGATGCTACGCAGAGAGCAAGGCCTTTATGGAGTATTTGTCGCCTACTTTGCTGGTGCTTGCTTTTGTGATGT
>JAFTXF010000128.1 GCA_017461685.1 Lachnospiraceae bacterium | reverse complement strand
TCGATGTGGAGGCCTCTTTTTTTGTTGAAATTTTTTTGTAAAATTACCCGTACCCTCTTGCTATTTCAGAAAAAATCGTGTAAAGTGTATTGTAAGTGGGGAGAAGTGGTAGAAAAGGGATGAAAATGGTGCAAATTTCCACCTTTTATACCATGATTCTTCTGATTAGGCAGGACGGTGATTTAGATGTATACAGGCGAATATAATCATACTGTAGACTCTAAAGGCAGACTGATACTTCCTTCAAAACTGCGTGAAGCTCTGGGTGAGGAATTCATGGTGACGAAGGGGGTAGATGGCTGTCTGTTCGTGTACGACAAAACCGAATGGAGCCATTTCGAGGAGAAGTTAAATACCCTGTCTATTACGAACAGAGAATCGAGAAAAGCACTTCGTTTCTTCTTATCCGGTGCAGCCAGTGTAGAAGTGGACAAGCAGGGCCGTTTCTTAATCCCGACAGGACTTCGGGAGTACGCAGGTCTGGAAAAGGATGTTGTATTAGTGGGCTGCGGACGTAACGTGGAAATCTGGGATAAAGACAGATGGGCAGCGATTAACAGTGACGATGACGTGGAAGAGGTTATGGAATACTTAAACGGCATCGGACTGAGATTATAGTAGGAGTAAGTTATGGAGTTTAAGCATTATTCCGTGCTTTTGGAGGAGACGATTGAGCAGTTGAATATCAAGCCTTCAGGGGTATATATGGACGGTACCTTAGGTGGAGCAGGACATGCCTTTCATGTATGTGAGAGGTTAGGCGAGGAGGGCCGCTTTTATGGAATAGACCAGGACGGAGATGCCATTAAAGCCGCTAGTAAGCGTCTTGCCCCGTTTGGAGACAGGGTTACCGTGATTCGAAGCAATTACCGGTACGCCAGAGAGCGTCTTGCAGAAATCGGCGTGACTCATGTAGACGGTATTGTGCTGGATTTGGGTGTTTCTTCCTATCAGTTGGATACCGCTCGGCGAGGCTTTTCCTACAAATATGATACCCGGCTTGATATGCGTATGGATGACAGACAGGCTCTTTCTGCTATGGAGATTGTCAATGAATATCCGGAGATGGAGCTGTTTCGCATTATCAGAGATTACGGGGAAGATCAGTTCGCCAAGAATATTGCCAAGCATATCGTGAAGGCAAGGTTAGAGGCACCGATTGAAACTACCGGGCAGTTAAATGAGATTATCAAAGCAGCAATTCCGGCAAAGATGCGTATGAACGGTCATCCGTCCAAGAAGACCTTTCAGGCAATCCGCATCGAGTGTAATCACGAATTAGATGTACTAAGAGAGTCCTTAGACGGATTCATAGATATGTTAAATCCGGGCGGCAGGTTGTGTATTATTACCTTCCATTCCTTAGAGGACCGCATCGTAAAAAGTGCCTTTAAAAAGGCAGAAAATCCGTGTATTTGTCCGCCGAGCTTTCCGGTTTGTACATGCGGACAGGTGTCCAAGGGACGTGTCATCAGTAAGAAACCAATCTTACCGAGTGACGCGGAATTAGAAGAAAATTCAAGAAGTAAGAGCGCCAAACTGAGAGTGTTTGAACGCTCATAAGGAGGTAATAGGTATGGCCACTCAGAGAAGAGTAACTGCATCACAAACTTATAACCGCAGCAATCAGAAGGTTACGTATTTATACGGCAGCGCTGCTCCAAAATATGAGACAATTCCACAGAAGAGAACAGGCAAAAACGAGGACAGACGTGTCCAGCCGGATACAGCTACAAAACAAAAGGTAAAGGCAAAGCCGAGCCCTGTAAATGTGCCTGTATTAATATTGACATTAGCAGCATTTGTGGCCATCGGTGCCATGATGATTCAGTATATCAGCTTAAGTTCAGAGATTTCCGTACTTTCTAACAGCATCGCAAGCTTAGAAAGTCAGGTGAATAATTTAAAAGCTGAAAATGATGAGTATTACGGTCGTATTATGAGCAGCGTTGACCTGGAAAAGGTACGCGAGATAGCAATTATGGACCTTGGTATGGTATATGCTTCCGAGGACCAGATTATTACATACGATTCACAAATTGATGATTATGTGGAGCAGAGCCGCGTAGTCGGGGACTAATAAGGAATTTGGAGGATTTTATGGTAAAAGGCCAAAACACAGGACAGAACAGCCGTAACCCTCAAAGACCTGCCAAAAAGAAAAATACTACCAGATTTCGACCATATATGCGCGTAAAGCTGGTAGTTTTTTGCTTTATAGTGATAGCAGCAGTTCTGGGACTGATGGGCAGGCTGATATATATAACCAGTACCAGTGAAGAAAAATACAAAAAGCAGGTATTATCCCAGCAGAAATATGATTCTACCACATTGCCCTATAAGCGTGGTTCTATCTTGGACCGTAACGGCAGTACCATGGCATACAGTGAAAAAGTATACAATGTTATTTTGGACACCAAAGTTATGCTGGATGACGAAGCTAATTATAATCCTACTTTAAATGCACTGGATTTATGCTTTGATGTAGATATTGAGGCTATTAAAGCCTATGTGGCAGAAAAGCCGAATTCCCAGTATTACAAGGCGGCTTTGCAGGTAAGCTATGATGAAAAGGCAGCCTATGAGGCTTATGTAGAGGAGCAGGAAAAGCTGGCCGAGGAAGCTGCAAAGGCTGCCGGAGTCAAAAATACAGGCGCACATATAAAGGGAATCTGGTTCGAAGAGGAGTATTTACGCAAGTATCCGTATAAGACGCTTGCCAGTGATGTGTTAGGGTTCACCGGCAAGGACAATGCAGGTCAGTTTGGCCTGGAGGAGTACTATAATGATGTTTTAAACGGTACTACAGGCCGTGAGTACGGTTATTTGAATGCTGATAGTGAATTAAAACGTACCATCAAGCCTGCAGATAACGGTCATACGATTGTCAGCACACTGGATTTAAATATTCAGACTGTGGTGGAAAAGGTGATTGACAAGTACAATGAGGAATTGCGGGATAATTACAGAACCGGTGCCGGTGCAGAAAATATCGGTGTCATTATGATGAATGTCAAGGACGGAAGCGTTCTCTCCATGGCAACCAATGAACGTTATGACAGTTCTAATCCGTATGACTTGTCATTATACTATACGCAGGATACCATCGATGCCATGAAGGAAATTATGGTAAATGCCGGTACAGGGGAAGTGATTGCAGAGAATGCAACAGAAGAGGAAAAGAGCAATGCGATTTCCCAATATTCTTATGAATTAAATCAGATTTGGAGAAATTTCTGTCTGTCAGATACTTATGAACCGGGATCTGTTGCAAAGCCTTTCACCGTGGCCATGTGCCTGGAGGAAGGGGTTGTCAGCGAGAATGACTCCTGGGTATGTAACGGTTCTTTATATGTAGGAGGACATGACATTAGCTGTCATGAAACTTCCGGACACGGTACAGTAGGATTATCTTATTCTATTCAGGAATCCTGTAACGTAGCCATGATGTATATGTCCGAGCGCCTGGGTGCAGAGGATTTTGCCAAATACCAGAATAGCTTCGGTTTTGGTTTGAAAAGTAATATTGACCTGACCGGTGAGGCAAGAACCGCCAGTCTGATTCATACCATTGATACGATGGGTGTAACGGAGCTTGCTACCAGTTCTTTCGGGCAGGGCTTTCAGGTGACAATGACGCAAATGGCTGCCAGCTTTGCTTCTTTGGTAAACGGTGGGTACTTATATCAGCCTCAGATGGTGCGTCAGATTTTGGACGAAAACGGCAATGTGGTTCAGAATATAGAACCTCTTTTGATTAAGCAGACGGTGTCTGCAGAAACCAGCGCTAAAATCGTGCAGTACTGTAATGCTACTGTTGTAGATGGTACCGGTGAGAAGGCAAGACCGGCAGGATATGCGATCGGCGGCAAAACAGGTACCTCTGAGACTTTACCGCGAGGTAACGGTGACTATGTCGTATCCTTTATGGGCTATGCTCCGGCAGACGACCCGCAGGTACTTATTTATGTAGTTATGGACAGGCCGAATGTAGAGGACCAATCCTTATCAACAAAGTATGCCTGCTGGATTGCAAGAGATATTCTTTCAGAAGTATTGCCTTATATGAATATTTTCATGACAGAAGAGCTGACGGAGGAAGAGCAGCAGGCTATTACAGACAGACAAAATGCCGTTATCGAGGATTATCAGAATAAACGAGATGAAGAGGCTGCACAGGCTTCAGAAAATTAAAATGGAATAACCTCATGGGAAGTGTAATAAATTATAGCAATACCTTCCTTGGGGTTTTCTATGTTTGTGAGGATTTATCAAAAAAAGAAAATACTGTTTCTGGGAATTGGCAGTCTGCTTTTGCTGATCGCATTGTTTGGCAGGCTGGTTTATCTCATGGTGGCAAAAAGTGATTATTATGCCCAGATGGCTCAGGAGCTTCACGAGAGAGAGCGTGATATTAAGGCTGCCAGAGGGCGTATTTTGGACAGGAACGGTATTGCCCTTGCAGACAATAAGACAGTTTGTACCGTTTCTGTTATTTACTCCCAGATGGAGGACAGAGAGGCAGTCATCAGTATGCTTTGTGAAGAACTGGGGCTGACAGAGGAATATGTGCGAAAGCGCGTAGAAACCTATTCCGCCAGAGAACGTATCAAAAGTAACGTTGATAAAGAGGTGGGTGACCGGATTCGGGCCTATGATATGCCGGGTGTGAAGGTGGACGAGGATTATAAAAGGTATTATCCTTACGGCATGCTTGCCAGCAAGGTTTTAGGCTTCACCGGAAGTGACAATCAGGGAATTATCGGGCTGGAGGTTATTTATGAGGAATATCTGTCCGGCACACCGGGAAAGATACTGACAGTCACCGATGCCAAGGGCATCGAACTTCAGAAAGAAGGGGAGCGAAGGGAAGAACCGATAGCAGGGGAAGACCTGACTATCAGCCTGGATTTAAACATACAAAATTATGCCATGCAGTTAGCCAGTCAAGCTTATGAAACAAAAGAAGCCGACAATGTCATGATTTTGGTTATGAATCCCAATAATGGGGAAATATATGCTTGTGTGAACTGGCCGGAATTTGATTTAAATAATCCTTATGAACTGACAGATGTGTGGAGCACGAAGTTGACCGGGGGTAATACCCAGGATAATTTAAATCAGATGTGGCGTAACGGCTGTATCAATGATACCTACGAGCCCGGCTCTACATTTAAGATTATTACCGCAGCAGCGGGGTTAGAGGAAGGTGTGGTAACACCGGAGGATACCTTCAGTTGTCCGGGATTTATTATGGTGGAGGACAGAAGAATCCGCTGTCACAAAACCACAGGGCACGGCTCGGAAACCTTTGTACAGGGCACCCAAAACAGTTGTAACCCGGTGTTTATCACGGTGGGTATGCGGCTTGGGGTAGAGAAATACTACTCTTATTTTGAGAGATTCGGTCTGACTACCAAAACCGGCATTGATTTGCCGGGAGAGAGCAGAACGATTGTACATAAGATGGAAAATATGGGGCCGGTGGAGCTGGCAACCATGTCCTTCGGGCAGTCCTTTCAGATTACACCGATTCAGCTGCTCACCACGGTGTCCTCTATTATAAACGGAGGAAACCGCATTACCCCTCATCTGGCCATTCAGTCAGAAGGAAGTGACGGAATCACCGTTTTTGAATATCCTGTTACGGAGGATATTGTCAGTGGAGAAACCTCTGCCACTATGCGTGAAATTCTGGAAAGTGTAGTCAGCGAGGGCGGCGGTAAAAACGGGCAGGTAGAAGGCTATCTTGTGGGCGGCAAAACGGCTACCAGCCAGACTCTTCCGCGAGGTAATGGCAAGTACATTGCTTCTTTTATCGGCTTTGCTCCGGCAGACGACCCACAGGTTATTGCACTGGCCATTATTACGCACCCCAAAGGGGTATATTACGGCGGACAGATTGCTGCGCCGATTGTTCGTCAACTTTTTGAAAATATTCTTCCCTATTTAGAAGAAAAGGGGTATAATTAAAATGAGCGCAAGCGATGAAAATATGCTTGCATATTTGAGGAGCGGCGAATTTTCAACATGAACGGAGTTCATGTTGGGTACAGAATGGGTTCTGTATTTAATTATACCCTCCGGATGGATGCACACGATGTGCTGAGGAAGGCTGCCGGGCAGCCGCACATCGGCGCAGCAAGAATGCTGGGGCATTCTTGCATATAAATGAGCGCAAGCGATGAAAATATGCTTGCATATTTGAGGAGCGGCGAATTTTCAACATGAACGGAGTTCATGTTGGATACAGAACACCTAGAGATGACAAGAGAGGAGACATATTATGTTTCGTGAATTATTAACACCGGTTGTGTTACCGATAGTAGGAGCCTTTTTTATTACGATTGTATTGGGGCCTGTGATTATTCCGTATCTCAGAAAATTAAAATTCGGTCAGACGGTAAGAGATGACGGCCCGCAGAGCCATTTAAAGAAAAACGGCACTCCTACCATGGGCGGTATTATCTTTTTGATCAGTATAACCGTTATGACGCTGCCGTTTATCAAAACGTATCCGAATATTGTGCCGGTGTTATTTTTGACGCTGGGCTTTGGTCTGATTGGTTTTTTGGATGACTATATTAAGGTTGTGTTAAAGCGTTCCATGGGACTTACTTCTATGCAGAAGATGATTGGCCAGATTATTGTCACGGCCATATTTGCCTACTATCTGATTGCGATAGCAGATGTGGACCTGGCGATGCGGATTCCTTTTATGGATAAGGCGGTTGATTTAGGGATTTTTACGATACCGGTGATGTTTTTTATTGTTATTGGTACGGTAAACGGCTCTAATTTTACCGATGGTATCGATGGTCAGGAGAGCAGTGTTACGATTATGATTGCCACCTTTTTTGCTGTAGTGAGTGTGGGAATGGATGCCGGAATCGAGCCTGTTGCCTGCGCAGTAATCGGCGGTTTGCTGGGCTTTCTGATGTTTAATGTATATCCTGCCAGTGTATTTATGGGAGATACCGGTTCTTTGGCCCTTGGCGGTTTTGTGGCCGGCTGTGCATATATGACAGGACTGCAGCTGTTCATTCCGATTGTAGCGTTTATTTATATGTTAGAGGTAGCCAGCGTGAT
>JAFTXF010000127.1 GCA_017461685.1 Lachnospiraceae bacterium | reverse complement strand
TACCGTAGACCCATCCATTATCGGAGGTATGGTTATCCGTATCGGTGACCGAGTCATAGACTCCAGTATTACTACAAAGTTAAACGAATTAAAAAAACAGTTGCTCAAGATTCAGTTGGGCTGATACAAATATTTTAGAAATTTCAAGAAAGGATGCGTAAGGATCCATGAATTTAAGACCAGAAGAAATAAGTTCAGTGATTAAGGATCAGATCAAGAGATATGCCGCAGACCTGGAAGTATCCGATGTGGGTACGGTTATCCAGGTGGCCGACGGTATTGCGCGAGTGCACGGTCTTGAAAACGCAATGCAGGGAGAGCTTTTAGAGTTCCCGGGCGAAGTATATGGCATGGTTATGAACCTGGAAGAGGATAACGTAGGTGCCGTATTACTGGGCTCAGCAAAGAATATCAACGAAGGCGATACGGTAAAGACCACAGGCCGTGTAGTTGAGGTTCCGGTAGGCGATGCGATGATCGGGCGTGTAGTCAATGCACTTGGTCAGCCTATAGATGGCAAGGGACCTATCCAGACGGATAAGTTTCGCAGAGTAGAGAGAGTTGCCAGCGGCGTTATTACCCGTAAGAGCGTAGACACTCCTTTACAGACAGGTATCAAAGCAATCGACGCCATGGTTCCGATCGGACGGGGACAGCGAGAGCTTATCATCGGTGACCGTCAGACCGGTAAGACTGCTATTGCAATCGACACCATTATCAATCAGAAGGGCCAGGGCGTAAAATGTATTTACGTTGCCATCGGTCAGAAAGCTTCTACCGTTGCAAGCATTGTGAAGACTTTAGAAGAATTCGGTGCTATGAGCTACACCACAGTAGTTGCGGCTACAGCCAGTGAGCTTGCACCGTTACAGTATATTGCACCGTACGCAGGATGTGCTATCGGTGAAGAATGGATGGAGAACGGAGAAGATGTACTCGTTATTTACGACGATTTAAGTAAGCATGCTACTGCTTACCGTACACTTTCCTTGCTGCTTCGTCGTCCGCCGGGCCGTGAGGCTTATCCGGGTGACGTATTCTATCTGCACTCCAGATTATTGGAGCGTGCAGCACGTATGAACGAGGAATACGGCGGCGGTTCTTTGACTGCTCTGCCGATTATCGAGACACAGGCAGGCGACGTTTCTGCATATATCCCTACCAATGTAATTTCTATTACAGACGGTCAGATTTATCTGGAAACAGAAATGTTCAACGCAGGCTTCCGTCCGGCAGTAAATGCGGGCTTGTCCGTATCCCGTGTAGGCGGTTCCGCCCAGATTAAGGCGATGAAGAAGATTGCCGGCCCTATCCGTACCGAGCTTGCTCAGTACAGAGAATTGGCTTCCTTTGCACAGTTCGGCTCCGATTTGGATGCTGACACCGCAGAGAGACTTGCCCAGGGTATCCGTATTAAGGAAATCCTCAAGCAGCCGCAGTACAAGCCATTGCCGGTAGAATATCAGGTTATGATTATCTACGTGGCTACCAAGAGATATTTACTGGATGTAGCGGTAGAGGATATTACCAGATTTGAAGCAGAATTCTATGAATTTATAGACACCAAGTATCCGGATATTCCTGCAAGCATCAAGGCGGAGAAGGTTCTCACAGAGAATACAGAAGCTGCACTTCAGAAAGCGATTGCAGAATTCAAGGCACAGTTCAAATAATAACAGAAGCAAGTATAAGTGAATTTTCAAAGCCTATAGGGTTTTGGAAAGTAACAGACAAAATGATTAGAAAGGCGGTACGTGTATTATGGCTTCTATGCGTGATATTAAGAGACGTAAAAGCAGTATTCAAAGTACACAACAGATTACCAAAGCCATGAAGCTTGTTTCTACTGTGAAGTTACAGCGTGCAAAGCAGCGTGCAGAGCATTCCAAAGCTTATTTTAATGCGATGCATCAGACGGTCAGCTCCATGCTTGCAAAGGCAGGCGGGATTAATCACCCTTATGTGACAGGTAATGACAGCTCCCGTAAGGCAGTAGTCATGATTACCGGTAACAGAGGTCTGGCCGGCGGTTACAATTCCAATATCATCAAGCTGATTACCAAGGGTGAGTTTGTGGGGGAAGACCTGGACAGTTATGCCATTGGTACGAAAGGCCGTGATGCCGTGGCAAGAAACGGTTATAATGTCAAAGCAGTTTATTCAGAACTGGCGGAGGAGCCTTCCTATGCAGAGGCTATGGGGATTTCTCGTGACTTACTTTCCGCGTACAAAAACGGAGAGGTCGGTGAGATTTATCTGGCCTATACTTCTTTTAAAAATACAGTAAGTCATGAGCCGAACCTGATCAAGCTTTTACCGGCGGAGGTTTCGGAGAGGGCAGCAGCGAAGGCTGACGAAGCCGAAACTGTATCCGGCAGTGTACAGGCGGCAGCAGTGAAAACCGAGGCTGAGAGTACCGGCTCGGGAGCCAAAGCTTTGATGAATTTTGAACCGGCAGATGAAGAGGCACTGGAATTGATTGTTCCGCAGTATGTAACAAGTCTGATTTTCGGCGGTTTGCTGGAAAGTGTAGCAAGTGAAAACGGTGCAAGAATGCAGGCGATGGACTCTGCAACCAGCAATGCAGAGGAAATGATTGACAGCCTGTCACTCTTATACAATAGAGCCCGTCAGGGTGCTATTACACAGGAATTAACAGAGATTATCGCCGGAGCTGAAGCGATAAGTTAGAGGGTAGACGGTTGCAAAGCTCTGTGACCGGTCGTCGAACACATATATATTTTACTTCAGGGACACTTTCGTTCTAGAAAGGCTGCAGCGGTACTAAGCGTAAGCTTCGGCTTACAGCCTTGCTTTCGCTAAGGACCGGCGCCTTTCAAAGCCCTGCAGCCGAAATATATATGCATTCGACTTCCGTTACAGTACTTACCAACCACCAGTTAGAATCAGTAAGAAAGAGGAAACAAGATGGCAGAGTTAAATAAAGGTAAAATTACTCAGATCATCGGTGCCGTATTGGACGTAAAGTTCGCTACAGGCAAGCTACCGGAAATCAATGAAGCGATTATCATTGACACAAAGGAAGCAGGAACCCTGACTGTGGAGGTAGCACAGCATTTGGGTGATGATACAGTAAGATGTATTGCCATGGGCCCGACAGACGGTCTGGTAAGAGGAATGGAGGCAGTTGCTACAGGTGCTCCGATTACCGTACCGGTTGGTGATAATACGTTAGGACGTATTTTCAATGTATTGGGTCAGGCGATTGATAATAAGCCTGCTCCGGAGGGTGTACAGTATTTACCTATCCACAGAGCAGCGCCGGCTTTCGAAGAACAGTCCACGGAGACTGAATTATTGGAAACAGGCATCAAGGTTATTGACTTATTGTGTCCTTATCAGAAGGGCGGTAAAATCGGTCTGTTCGGCGGTGCCGGCGTAGGTAAGACCGTATTGATTCAGGAGTTAATCCGTAACATTGCAACAGAGCATGGCGGTTACTCCGTATTCACCGGCGTAGGCGAGCGTACCCGTGAAGGTAACGACCTGTATCACGAAATGCAGGAATCCGGTGTTATTGACAAGACAACCATGGTGTTCGGTCAGATGAACGAGCCGCCCGGAGCTCGTATGAGAGTAGGCCTGACAGGCCTTACTATGGCGGAATATTTCCGTGACCAGGGCGGTAAGGACGTGCTCCTTTTCATCGACAATATTTTCCGTTTCACACAGGCCGGTTCTGAGGTATCTGCGCTGCTTGGCCGTATGCCTTCAGCCGTAGGTTATCAGCCGACCCTGCAGACGGAAATGGGTGCATTACAGGAACGTATTACATCTACCAAGAATGGTTCCATTACCTCCGTTCAGGCAGTATACGTGCCTGCTGATGACTTGACGGACCCTGCTCCGGCAACTACCTTCGCACACCTGGATGCCACCACCGTTCTGTCCCGTTCTATTGTAGAAATGGGTATTTATCCGGCGGTAGATCCTTTGGAATCCACTTCCCGCATACTGGACCCGCGTATCGTAGGTGAGGAGCATTATGCGGTAGCCCGCGGTGTACAGGAGATTTTGCAGAAGTACAAAGAATTGCAGGACATTATTGCTATTTTGGGTATGGACGAATTGTCTGAGGAAGACAGACTGACCGTTGCCCGTGCCAGAAAGATTCAGAGATTTTTATCTCAGCCGTTCTTCGTGGCAGAGCAGTTTACCGGTACGGTTGGTAAATATGTGCCGATTAACGAGACCATTCGCGGCTTTAAAGAGATTATCGAAGGCAAGCATGACAATGTGCCGGAAGGTTATTTCTTAAATGCAGGCAGCATTGATGACGTATTAGCCCGCATGAAATAAGGGGTGATACTATGGATAATTTCAGATTACAGATTATTACTCCGGAGCGTATCTTCTTTGATGAAGATGCGTACATGGCGGAATTTAATACTACCGAAGGAGAGATTGGTGTCTATGCCCACCATATCCCGCTGACATGTATCGTGAAGCCGGGGATTCTCACCATTCGTATGGATGGGGAGGCCAAGGAGGCGGCCCTGCATTCCGGATTTGCAGAGATTTTGCCGGATAAGGTGACGATTCTGGCAGAGGTCATTGAGTGGCCGGAAGAAATCGATGTAAAGAGAGCCGAGGCAGCCATGGAGAGAGCCAAGGAGCGTATTGCCCATCCGGATGCCAATACGGATATTGACCGCGCAAGAGTGGCATTGATGCGAGCGATGGCGCGTATTACAGTTATCAAATAAAAAGTAAAGTTACAAAAGCACAGCGTTACAGTTTATCTGTAGGCTGTGTTTTTTGTTACATAGGAAAGTACTCGTTCCGGTGTTTCTTGTTCCGTTTGCTTAAAACGTTGCATCCATTTCCGACACGAGGAGTTCGCAATCGGCTTATTGGCAGCAAGCTGTGCAAAAATAGCAGTTAATCTCTTTTTGGTTTCCAGATATGTCTTTCCGTAAACCGAACCGTACTTTGTCTTCTCATTTTCATCATAATACATGATATATCGGCCCTCCCATCGATTATCCTTTCTTTTTCTAATGTTTTCTCCTCTCCGTGGCATAATGAATTCCTCCTGACCCTAGTACATCGGTTACGAAACAACTGGACCGAATTGCTTGTCTATTTTCCCGATTGCACATATCAAAAATCCTCAGCGATGCCCGCATCGCCTACGTTTTTTGATATGCACACTCAGAAAAATATCCTGCGTAATTCGTCC
>JAFTXF010000126.1 GCA_017461685.1 Lachnospiraceae bacterium | reverse complement strand
TATGATACATAAAGGGTATGCCGCATCTATGATTTTGGGATAATGGTCATAAATGTTGCATCCTTTTATTTATGTATGTATTTATTTGTTTATCTGGCTGTCAACAAGGAAGGTTTTAGCTTTCCTGAGCTTATCAGGATGGATGCCCCAGAATTTTCGGACGCAGTAATAAAAGCCGGAATAGGAGTGGAAGCCTACCTTTTCGGCAATTATGGCAAGCGGAAGATCACTGTCCTGCAAAAGCTCTTTGGCCACATTGATTATTGATCGGGTGCCGTCTGTATGGATTCTTTTGGCTTGCGGAGCTTTTCAGCTGTCATCAAGTATTTTGTACTATGTATTGATTAAGAAATTAAAAAAGAAGCGAGAAGCCCTTCAGGAAACAGCGCAGGAAGTAATGGCAGAGGCAACAGTAAGATAAGATATTATTTTAAATATATAGGCGTTTGCAAAACTCGGTGGCTGCCGGCAGCCACTGAGTTTCGCAAATGCTAAATTAAATACCTCAAAAACGGAGGAAAGGTCATGAATCAAAAAATGTATGACGAAATCAAAAGGGGGATTTTGGAAAAGGATTTGGAAATGGATACCTACGGGGATACCTGTATCGCCAGATTGTTGTATGAGCCTACTGCCGGTGAGGCTGAAATTGACAGACTGAACCGTGTGGCAAGGTGGTTCGAGCTGCCGCACCAGACAAGGCCGGGAAGAGATATACACGGAGAATCCAGTTTCACAGGCCTCAAACTATCCATGGCGTGTCATTTGGTCGAGGACAAGCTGCCGGCTGAGACCAGGGCTTTGATACGGAAATTTTTTACTCAGTGGGATTTTGAAAGTAAGTATAAATCAGAAAATCATTTGTTTGCATTTCATACTGCAAGATACCTGTATGCTTTGAAATATCCGGACACTTATTTTCCACAGTATCAGATGACTGCTGTGCAGATGGTAGAGGAGGAGCGTAAGTATCTGCAGGAATATATCCGCTTCCGCGCGCAGAGGGGCTGGGCAGAATTTGACTCTTACGGTTACGGTCGGGTTGTTTTTAGTGTTTTATTAAATCTGATTGATTTTGCAGAGGAGGAGCTCAGTAAATATGCAGAGATGTCAGCTAATGTCATGTTGTTAGACATGATTATGGACTGTTCCAAAGAAGGATATTACGGCGGTGCCCATGGCAGAATTAAAGAGAATGCCGCGTTGCATTTCAGAAGTGGCGGTATGGATATGGTATACCAGCTGTATTTTGGTACAGAATGTTATGAAGCAGCGAATCTAGAGCTGGTAGTTACCAAGTTTAAGCCGGCAGATTATGTGTATGATGTGTTAATGGCAAGACCGGACCGTTGGGAAAACAGGGAATGTAAGCATCTTCACAGTATTACTTATGAAACACCGCACAAGCTGGTGCCTCAGGTGCCGGGTAATATCAATAAGCGTACGTATGTAACACCGGATTATATGATCGGCGGAGTAACCTGGCAGGATGATTATCCGATAGGCAGTCCGGCAGCCTGGTACGCGCACCATCAGCAGCACGAGTGGGAGCTGACATTGCTTTCTGAGCTTGACCTCAGAATATTTAGTCACCATCCGGGCAGCTGCGGACCGGAAGGCAAGGAACACGGTTACTGGACCGGAGATTTATTCTGCTGCTGCGGTCAGTTTTTCAGTGATAAAAATATTGCAATGGCTACTTACGATATACCGGAAAATGAAATGGATTTTATTCATGCTGCTGCACCGCTTACCAGAGTGGCTACAGAGCAGGAGGGCAATTTCCTTTGGATGAAATCAGACGCTGATGTATATGCTGTACTTTGGTTCTCTCAGGGAATCAGCGAAGGCTGCGAAGAATATAAGGACATCGAAGTAAGAAGCTATGGCCGCAAGCACGGTGTAGTCTGTACCGTTGCTACCAAGGAAGAATGCGGAGGATATGAAGCATTTAAGGCTATGGTAAAGGCAAATAAGCCGGAGTTTGACCCACAAACTATGACCTTGTCTTATGCGAACTTAAAGATGAACCGTACAGAAAGATTCGTTGACGGAGAAATGGTAGTATTCCCATATGAAACCTATGACAGCCCATGTGTATTCTCTAAATGGGGCAGCGGAATTATAGAAACTACTACGGCAGTAATCGATTTTAATGGTTGGGGAAGTGTAACCTATAAATAGAAGAATTTGTGCCAAAATATCCCTTTTTCATAAAAGTGGCCAATGATACTTGGTAAAATGTATTTTATTGTGTATAATATAAAGAAAGAATCAGTTTATCCGGCTGAGGCGGATGGTCAATGCCACTGGTTCCGGTGCGTGCAGCACACTTTGCAGGAAAAGGAGAAGCAGATGTTTATTTCAGAGGATATCAGATATATTGGTGTAAATGATTACCGAAAGGATTTGTTTGAGGGACAGTATGCGGTGCCGCAGGGTATCGCATACAACTCCTATGTGATTTTGGACGAGAAAATTGCAGTCATGGATACCGTAGATGCGGACTTTACGAAAGAGTGGCTGGAGAAATTGGAGCATGTCTTAGAGGGACGTCAGCCGGATTATTTGATTGTGCATCATATGGAGCCGGATCATTCTGCCAGCATGGCGATTTTTTTGGAACGTTATCCGGAGGTGGTTGTGGTAGCATCTTCTAAGGCTTTTGCTATGATGAAAAATTTCTTTGGCAAGGATTACGCAGAGCGCAGACTGATTGTGGGAGACGGGGATACTTTATGCTTAGGTAAGCATATTTTACGGTTTGCAACTGCACTTATGGTACATTGGCCGGAAGTCATTGTTACTTATGATGAGACAGATAAGGTGCTTTTCTCGGCAGATGCCTTCGGTAAGTTCGGAGCATTGGATGTAGAGGAGGACTGGGCCACGGAAGCACGTCGCTATTATATCGGTATTGTGGGCAGATACGGGGTTCAGGTGCAGGCATTGTTAAAAAAGGCTGCAACCTTTGATATTCAGACCATTTGCCCGCTGCACGGCCCGGTGCTGTCAGACAATATTCCGTACTATTTGAACCTGTATCATACCTGGTCCTCCTATGAAGCGGAGGAGGAAGGTGTGGTAATTGCCTACACTTCCATTTACGGCAATACAAAGAAAGCGGTAAACCTGTTGGCCGACAGACTGAAAGAGAAGGGCTGTCCGATAGTAATATATGATTTGGCCAGATGCGATATGGCGGCAGCTACTGCAGAGGCTTTCAAATATTCCAAGCTGGTATTGGCGACCACCACATACAATGCAGATATCTTTCCGTTTATGAAGGAATTTATCAATCATTTGACAGAGCGTATGTTCCAGAAACGTACCGTGGGTATCATAGAAAACGGTTCCTGGGCACCGCTTGCAAGCAGAGTAATCCGCGGTATGCTTAAGGATTCTAAGGATATTGCTTTTACAGAAACAACTGTGAAGATTATGTCTGCGTTAAATGAGGAAAGTATGGCACAGCTGGAGAGTTTGGCAGAGGAACTTTCAAAATAAGCGGCTTTGGATACATGAAAAGATGTTGAAATAGACAGAAAATTATAACAATTCCAAGGTATTTTGTGTACAAAAATGTTTTCCGAGAGGCAGTGTAAAAAAATGCGAAAACAGCAGAAAATTTTACAAAAAACAGTTGACAAAGGAAAATGAAGTGCATATAATGACAATATCAAATATATGACAAACCTATGAAGAAGAGTAGTAGCTGACAGATGTGAATCTACAGAGAGTTCCCGGCGGTGTGAAGGGAGTGTGAAGCAGTCAGTGAATGGACTTCGGAGGGCAGCCTTGAACGAGTGGTTTAGTAGGGGCTGACGGGATCCCACCCGTTATCCGTCGGGACGCATATGATGGTATGCGTAAGCGAGTGGACTTTCCTTATTGTGAGGAGGTCAATTTGGGTGGTATCGCAGAAGTTTCGACACTTTTGTCCCATGGATGGGATGAGAGTGTCTTTTTATTACATAGGAAAGTATTCTTTCCTGCAGCAGAAGATCACGAGGTGGAGCTTCTGTTGGATGCAGGCTGTGACGTGCACGGGCAGACTGCATGCGGAATTTATTGGCACACATCTATCACCCGGATGAAAAGGAGATATATATTATGAAAGCAAAATTAGTAAAGAAATTAGCAGCAATTGGTTGTTCAGTAGTGATGGCTCTGTCCGTAGCAGCATGTGGGGCACCTGCAAACAGCAATGGAACTGCGGGAAAGAATGATTCCGAATATACAGTGGCCATTGTAAAGCAGATGGATCATGCATCCTTGGACGAAATAGCGACAGCAGTTGCAGCACGTTTAGATGCAATTGCAACAGAGCAGAGTATTACAATTTCCTATGAGATTTATTCCGGCCAGGGTGACCAGACGACCTTAAAACAGATTGGTGACCAGGTGGTTGCAGATGGCGTGGACGCTATTATCCCTATCGCAACTCTGGCAGCTCAGGTTATGACTTCTTGTGCAGCAGATACCCAGACTCCGGTTGTTTTCGCTGCTGTTTCAGATCCTGCTACCGCAGAGCTTACAGGAATTGAATATGTAACCGGTACCAGCGATGCTTTAAATACAGAGTTTATTTTAGATATGATGCTTGCTGAAAATCCGGACCTTGACAGCATTGGCTTACTGTACTCCTTATCAGAAGCAAACAGTACAACTCCGATTGCAGAGGCAAAAGCTTATTTGGACAAAATGGAAATTGCCTACAACGAGCAGACCGCAGCAACCAATGATGAGGTTATTGCAGCAGCAAGTGCTTTGATCGCAGATGGCGTAGACGCAATTTTCACACCGACAGATAATGTTATTATGGCAGCAGAGCTTGCCATTTATGAAGATTTGGCAGCAGCAGGTATCCGTCATTACACCGGTGCAGATTCCTTCGTTAGAAACGGCGCATTTGCTACCTGCGGTGTGAATTATACTGACCTGGGCACCAAGACAGCAGACCTGGCTTTCCAGGCAATGCAGGACGGCATGGTAGGTATGGAAGATTACTATCTGATGGACGGCGGAATTATTACCGTAAATACCGAGACAGCAGCAACGATTGGTGCGGATTACAGCGTATTCGAGGACATGGGCACTGTCGTAGAGGTTACTACTACTGCTGAATAGGTAGTAAAAGGGAAAAATTGAGGTGTTTGCGAAACTCCGCCCTGCGGCCGTGAGTTTCGCAAGCACCCGGAAATAAAAAGAAATGGAGGAAGCGCTTTGCTTTACATTGTACAAACAGCACTGGAGTTAGGTTTTTTATACGCTTTGGTTGCTATGGCATTATTTTTAAGTTATCGGGTTTTGGATATTGCAGATTTGACCACGGACGGCTGCTTTGTTTTAGGAGCTGCGGTGTCCGTAACCTTTGCGGCGGCGGGACACCCGATTCTGGCATTTCCTGCGGCAATGCTTGCAGGTATGATGGCAGGATTTGTGACTGCCTTTTTGCAGACTTGCCTGAAGGTTCCGCCGATTTTGGCAGGTATTATTACCAATACCGGTCTTTATACAGTGAATTTAATGGTAATGGGCTGGAGCGCCAATGTCAGTCTGTTAAAGACAGAAACCATTTTCAGTATGTTTAAGAAAACCGGTATCGGCGGTGCATATTATGAGATGCTTCTTGCCGGACTGATTGTACTTGCCGCAGGTGCACTGCTTGTGTGGTTTTTGGGCACTCGCGTAGGTCTGTCTATTCGTGCTACCGGTAACAATATGGATATGGTCAGAGCTTCCTCTATTAATCCGACCTTTACGATTATGATTGGTTTGTGTCTGTCTAACGCACTGACAGCACTGTCTGGTGCTATGGTGGGCCAGTACCAGAATGCCGCAGATATCAACGGCGGTACCGGAATTGTGGTTATCGGACTGGCATGTCTGATTATCGGTGAGACGGTGCTGGGCCGCCGCAGCATCGTAAAGGGTGCAGTGGCCGCTGTAGTAGGTTCTATCATTTACCGTCTGATTTATGCTTTCGTGCTTCGCACCAAGATTGTACCGGTGCAGGGACTGAAGTTAATTACTGCTATTGTGGTAGCACTGGCTATTGCCTTCCCTTGTATTAAGGAATGGGTGGCCTTTGAAAAGCGCAAAGCTACATTAAAGAAAAAGGGAGGTCGTTAATATGTTAAAGATTGAAAATATTTCCAAGACCTTCTATCCGGGCACGGTAAATGCCAAGACTGCATTGGACGGTTTGTCTCTGCACCTGAATGAGGGCGATTTTGTAACCATAATCGGTTCCAACGGGGCAGGCAAATCCACTTTATTTAACGCGATTGCAGGAGTATTTTATGTGGATGACGGAAATATCAGCCTGGGAGGCGAGGATATTACCTTTACACCGGAATATAAGCGCAGTAAATACATAGGACGTTTATTCCAGGACCCTATTAAGGGAACGGCGCCGGGCATGACCATTGAGGAAAATATGGCGTTGGCATATTTGCGTACGGCTCACGGAACATCGCCTTTCAGCCGCATCAGCAAAAAGGACAAGGAATTCTTTCAGGAGAAGCTTTCCTTATTAAATATGGGTTTGGAAGACCGTTTGAAACAGCCGGTAGGATTACTGAGCGGCGGTCAGAGACAGGCGCTGACACTTTTGATGGCTACTATGGTGACGCCGAAGCTCTTACTGTTGGATGAACATACCGCAGCACTGGACCCGGCTACCGCGGAAAAGGTGCTGGAATTGACAAAGAATATTGTGGAAGAAAATCACATTACCTGTATGATGATTACCCACAATATGCAGCAGGCACTTGACATGGGCAACCGTACTCTGCTGATGACACAGGGCAATATTGTGCTGGATGTCAAAGGAGAAGAGCGAGCGAAACTGTCGGTAGAGGATTTATTAAAACGCTTTAAAGAAGGCACCGGATATGCACTGGACAACGACAGGATTTTATTATCAAAATAATTGTCAGTAAAAAGTGGATTGTACAAAGAAAGCAATTTTTACCAATGTGGCGGGAGGTTTGACACCTCCCGCTTTTTCTGATATGCTAATGATATTATTGTATGAATAAAAATACGGCAATTGCGTTTCTTCCGGCCGGCAGGAGACAGGATGCCGGAGTTACCTATTAAATGAGAATGCATGTGAGTGGAACGCGTGTGAGTGAAAGGAATGAGAGGTACATATTATGAATAAAAAGAAGCGAATGATTTATATCATTGCAGCAGTAGTTTTAATCATTGCAGGAGTTTATCTGGAGCGTAATCAGGCAGGTAATGACAGTGATGTTCAGGGGAGTGAGCAGACAGAGCAATTAACAGATGCGTCTGCAGAGCAGGAAACAAGTTTCGAAACACTCCCTGAGGATTACGTCGCCTACTACTTCCGCAACGACGACCTCTTAGAGCAACACTACGAAAAGCATGGTGTGGAGATGGGCTTCGAGTCCATGGAGGCATATGAGGAGGCTGCCTGCGCCGTGATTTATCATCCGGACGTATTGACCAAGACAGAGGAAGAAGATGGGGATTACGTGTATTATGTGGAGGAGAGCAATGAGTTTGTAATTCTCTCACCGGACGGTTATATCCGGACTTATTTTAACCCAAGTGCAGGGATAGATTATTTTAACAGACAGTAAGAACGTGTGGATGAATAGAGGATTTGCATGCAATATATTATTTCATTTTTGGAAGGAATTATCACGTTTATTTCACCTTGTTTATTGCCTATGCTTCCGATTTATGTGTCCTATTTTGCAGGAGGCGGTGAACGCAGTACGAAAAGGACACTGACGGCAGCCATCGGTTTTGTGGCAGGCTTTACGGCAGTCTTTGTGGCAATGGGAGCACTGGCCGGTACTTTGGGCAGTTTTCTGGTCAGATACCAGGGAATTGTAAATGTTTTGGCCGGTTTGGTAATTGTATTTTTCGGATTGAATTATCTGGGTATTTTTAGAATCAATATTTTCCGGGGAAACAGAAAAAACATCAATGTGGACAACCTGGGATTTTTTTCAGCAGCATTGTTTGGCATGATTTTTTCAGTGGGCTGGACACCCTGCGTAGGTGCATTTCTGGGTTCTGCGCTGATCATGGCTTCTCAGCAGGGGCAGGCACTTGTAGGTATGTTTATGCTTTTGTGCTATTCTTTAGGCCTGGGTGTGCCGTTTGTGTTAAGTGCGGTGTTGATCGACAGTTTAAAGTCCGCCTTTGATTTTATCAAACGTAATTATAAGATGATTAATGTGATTTGCGGTCTGCTTTTGGTAGTGATTGGTATTATGATGGCAACAGGCACATTGGGCAGATTATTGGCTTTACTTAGTTAGGAGTATGTATGAAGGATAAAAAGACACTTTTAGTCGTATTGGTGGTACTGGTTCTGCTGATAGGAGGTGCAGGAGTGCTGTACAGCAGGCTGGGCAGTCAGTTTCAGATGCCACAGTTGGGGATTTCCGGAGCAGGTACCGCTGTGGACGAAGAAGCGGCCGGTGAAACTGTAAGTGGGGATAAAACAGAGGAAAATCAGGCAGGAAATATCCCAGGCAACACTCGGCCGGGAGAGTCCGCAGAAGGAAGTCAGTCAGAAGTTGCAGCAGACAATGCCACAGAAACAGAGCCTGCAATGGAAACCGTACCGGATTTTACGGTATACGACCGTGAAGGCAATGAAGTACAGTTGTCTGACTTTCGCGGCAAACCGGTGATTTTAAATTTCTGGGCCAGCTGGTGTGGGCCTTGTAAAAGCGAGATGCCGGATTTTGAAGAGATATATCAGGAGTACGGAGAGGAGATTCATTTCCTGATGGTTAATATGACTGACGGATATCAGGAGACTTTGGAGAGTGCGCAGGAATTCCTTGATGAAACCGATTATACTTTTCCGGTATATTTTGATTTGGATTATGAAGCAGCCTACGCCTATGGTGTGAGTTCTTTGCCAACGACCTATTTCATTGATGCAGAAGGCTACGGTGTAGCTTATGGTATGGGAGCCATGGGCAGAGAGACACTGGAGCAGGGGATTGCGCTTTTGGAACTTCCGTAAAAAACGCTTATAAATTTCCTGAAAATTGCCATACTAACTAACATCCGGGAGGTGCGTATGGAAAAGAAAGATGATAATATACAGGAAAAGAAGAAGCTTCGCAAGGCGAAGCGAAAAGCGGTCAGACCCTGGAGAGCATTGACCTTCATCAGTCTGCCACTTGCCATAATAAGCGTGATTGCAATGGTAGTTGCTACTGTATTTGACAATACGGTAGCCATT
>JAFTXF010000125.1 GCA_017461685.1 Lachnospiraceae bacterium | reverse complement strand
TCTCGGTGACGGAGCCGTCGGCGAAGTCGCACTTGCCGTTTTCGTCCACAGTCACGTTCTCCAGCAGAGCGTTTCTCTTGATAGCGTTGTAGATGTCGGGCTCGGAATCCTTATCCAGGTTGATAACCTTAGCGTAGCAGCCGCCTTCAAAGTTGAATACACCGTTGTCATCCCAGCCGTGCTCATCATCACCGATCAGGAGACGCTTAGGGTCTGTAGACAATGTAGTCTTACCGGTTCCGGAAAGACCGAAGAATACTGCTGTATTCTCACCGTTCATATCTGTATTTGCAGAACAGTGCATAGAAGCAATGCCCTTTAATGGAAGGTAATAGTTCATCATAGAGAACATACCCTTCTTCATCTCACCGCCGTACCAGGTATTCAGGATAACCTGCTCCTTGCTGGTGATATTGAATGCAACTGCTGTTTCAGAGTTAAGACCTAATTCTTTGTAGTTCTCAACTTTTGCCTTGGATGCATTGTATACGATGAAATCAGGCTCGAAGTTCTCAAGCTCAGCTTCTGTAGGCTGTATAAACATATTCTTAACGAAATGTGCCTGCCAAGCAACTTCAACGATAAAACGAACTGCCATTCTTGTATCAACGTTTGCACCGCAGAATGCATCTACAACAAATAATCTCTTGTTAGAGAGTTCCTTTGTAGCGATACTTTTAAGTGTGTTCCAAACTTCTACAGACATCGGATGATTATCGTTCTTGTACTCATCGGTTGTCCACCATACTGTGTCCTTGGAATTCTCATCCATAACGATGTATTTGTCTTTAGGGGAACGACCTGTATAAATACCTGTCATAACATTAACAGCACCAAGCTCTGTCTCCTGGCCTACTTCGTAACCTTCTAAGCCTGCTTTGGTTTCTTCTTCGAATAATACTTCGTAAGAAGGATTGTATACAATCTCAGTGCTTCCGGTAATACCATACTTTTCTAAATTGATTTTTGCCATCTGCTTAAAACCTCTTTCTTTTTTTATAATAACATCGGGTTTTCGGTATGTGAATTATTTCAGTCAGATGCTAAAATAAAAACACTCTAAACCATCCCAAAAACACCCATGCTAATTTCTATCATATTATACAGGATATATGCGCTTCTCGTCAATATTTTCCAATAAAAATCTGTATAATTCGTAATAGAATTTTATAACTGTTCACTCGCCTGACCGTCTGCAGGCAGCTTCTGTATCTTTTTTGCTGCATGAAGCAGAAATTATTTTGTAAGCTCAGCGCACTCTTCTTTCAGCCACTGACGCTCTTCTTCCGTCAAATACGGTCCTACTGCATCATATACGCTTTGCTGGTATCTGTTCACACGGGCCAAATCCTCGCTGTTCATGTAAGCCGGAGAGAGGGCCGCCCTGTCAAGGGGCACAAAGGTCAGATTCTCAAAATGCATGAACTGGCCGTCGCTGTTATTTACACAGTTCCCGGTCACTAAAATATTCTCAATGCGAATACCGTACTGTCCCTCCAGATAAACACCAGGCTCATCACTGACAACCATGCCCGGCTCCAGCACAACCTCCTGCATATGGTCCGTATATTTCCAGCGGATATTCTGTGGACCTTCATGTACATTTAAAATATAACCGATACCGTGACCTGTACCGCACTTATAATCAATGCCCTGTCTCCAAAGTCTGATACGAGCCAAAATATCCAGATTCCGTCCTGTACATCCGTAAAGCCACTGAGCCTCTGCCAAGTCTAACATACCGCAAGCAGTCAAGGTATAATGCTTACGCTGTTCCTCTGTCAATTTCCCAAGACTGATGGTTCTGGTCACATCTGTGGTAGCTCCCAGGTACTGACCGCCGGAATCTACCAGATAAAAGCCTTCGTCAGACAGGTGCGCATAGCTATCCTCTGTAGCCTCGTAATGCATCATGGCTGCATTGGCCTGGTATGCAGAAATAGTCGGGAAAGAATACTCAATAAAGCCCGGAATTCCTGCACGCAGTTCATCCAGTCTTGCACCGGCTGAAAGCTCCGTAAGGCTCTTTTTGTCCGGATGATGCTTCACCCAGTAAATAAACTTCGTCAGGGCCACACTGTCCAGCAGATAAAAACGCTTCATGAACTTCATTTCCACCGGATTCTTAACAGCCTTTAGCAGCTGAGTAGGACTAACAGCATATGTTATATCACAATTTTGACTCAATACATCTGCCACAATGGCACTGACATTGGCTTTGTCCAGTAAGATCTTCTGCGCCGGAAGCTTCTCCAGATAAGCAAACACCTTTTCATAAGGAAGAACCTGCACGCCCGCTGCCGCCAAAGCTTCAAGCACTGCAGACTTATCAGCCTTTTCCTGCAAAAACAAAACTGCTTCTTCCTTAGAAATATAGCTGTAGGACAATGCCACCGGATTACACTCCACGTCATTGGCGCGGATATTGTATAACCACATAATATCATCTAACTTGCTCAAAAACAGACTGTCACAACCACCAAACTTCTCTCTCACCTGATGTAACTTGTCCTGCACAGAAAGTCCTGCCACCTCGTCAGGTATTAAAAATAAGTCCGTAGCAGGCATTTCCGGTCTGTCTGTCCAGATACTCTCCAAAAAATCTTCCTTCATTTTGAAAGAAATATCCTTCAGTTCCTCTTTAAATTCAAGAAACTGACTGGCATCCACACAACGGCCGTCAAAGCCCAGAACCTGACCTGCCTTCATATGCTCCTTTAGATATTCATAAATCTTCGGTACACCCGGCTCGTTCATCTTCATTAACTGAATCCCACTGCCTGATAACTCTCTCTCAGCCTGAATGAAATATCGTCCGTCCGTCCAAAGGCAGGCTTCCCCGGCGCTGACCACCAGGGTTCCGTTAGAGCCTGTAAATCCGGACATAAATGCTCTGCACTTAAAATAATCATGTACATATTCTGAATTGTGAAAATCGGCGGTAGGAATCAAATAAAAGTCCACGCCCTTTTCACACATCAGCTTACGCAGCTGCGCAAGCCTGCTTACATATATATTATCCATACTATATTCCTTTGATTACATTTGTTGATGCTGCCATATTACTTTATCGCTGCATTTATTATCGGCAAATCCCGAGGAAACCTTTCACTTCCTTGCACATATCTTCCACTTCGCAAACTGTCTTGTGTAAAATATCTGCAGTGCGAATCTCTGCAATGGCATCCGGTATCTGAACCTTACTCATACCAGAAAGCTCGTCTACCAGTGCAAAATCCTCTGCATCACTCTTCTCCGGTGCAATAGCGTCCATGACACTTCTGGTAAATTTGTACGGACTTGCTGTAGAAGCAATCACTGTCTTGGTCTCATCACCGGTTGCAGCCTTGTACTGCTCGTAAACAAAAGCCGCCACTGCTGTATGGGTATCAATCACGTAACCACAGTTATCATAAATGCGCTTGATTGCAGCTGCAGTATCTGCCTCTGTAGCGTAGCCGCCGTAAAAATCTGCAAGTTTTGCCTTCATATCCTCTGTAATAGTATACTTACCTGTTGTATTTAAGGACTTCATAAAGTCTGCATTGGCTGCAGCATCCTCACCTGCTATCTTGTAAATCAGACGCTCTAAGTTGGAGCTGATCAAAATATCCATGGATGGTGAAGTAGTCAAAATAAATTCGCGGTTTCTGTCGTATGTACCGGTAGCAAAGAAATCAAATAATACTTTATTGTCATTGGAAGCGCAGATAAATTTGTGAATAGGAAGTCCCATTTCCTTTGCATAGTAAGCCGCAAGAATATTACCGAAATTGCCGGTAGGAACTACCACATTCATCGCTTCGCCTTCCTGAATAACTCCGTCTGCCAATAACTGCGCATAGGCATATACGTAGTAAACCATCTGTGGTACCAGTCGCCCGATATTGATAGAGTTGGCACTGGAGAACTGATAGCCACAAGCTGCAAGCTCTGCGCCCAGCTCCTTGTCACCGAACATCTTCTTTACGCCGGTCTGTGCATCATCAAAATTACCCTTAATACCTACTACGAAGGTATTGTCCCCCTTCTGAGTTACCATCTGCTTCTCCTGGATGGCAGACACGCCGTTCTTTGGATAAAATACGATAATCTTCGTGCCCGGTACGCCTGCAAAGCCCTCTAAGGCAGCCTTGCCTGTATCTCCGGAGGTAGCTGTCAGGATAACAATCTCCTTTTTCACGCCGTTCTTTCTGGCTGCTGTGGTCATTAAATGCGGTAAAATGGACAAAGCCATGTCCTTAAATGCAATGGTTCTGCCATGGAATAATTCCAGATAGTATGCACCCTCTGCCTCTTTGAGCGGAGCAATTTTGTCTGTGTCAAACTTGCTGTCATAAGCACAGTCAATACATGTCTTTAACTCTTCCTCGGTAAAATCAGAAAGCATCAGCTTCATGACCTCATAGGCTACTTCCTGATAAGTCATTCCAGAAAGCTCCTTAAGGCTCTTCTCCCAAGCCGGAATATGATCCGGAACAAACAATCCGCCCTCATCTGAAAGGCCCTTTAAAATAGCCTGTGACGCTGTCACAACAGCATCATCGTTTCTGGTTGAATGATATAAAACTGCCATAATACAACACTCCTCATATGTTCAAATAAGTAGTAGGTGATTGCAAAGCGCTGGGGTCACCTATCAAATAAATAAGGAATAATAAGCATATAAATCCTTATTATTCCCAAGTATAGCACAACAATTATAGAGTTTCAATTATTTTATCTTGTGTTTTTGTAATTGTTTTGCGGAGTAGTTCTGACTTTTTCCATCCTTTTGAGAATAAAATGTATCAACTTGTCCGCCATTCTGCACGCTCCCAATCCATCCGTTATGCGATGCATTTCCTCTGAAAGCTCCTTCCTCATCCGGAAATCAGCAAGTAATTCGGAGGCAGCACAAGTTATCCGGTCAAGTACCTGCTCCGGCTCTTTGGAAAAATCTCCTGCATTGACCATAGAAGTGCGAGTGCCAAAGCCCTCCGCAACCCGGCGCTGATTTTCCACGTAATAGCAGCAAACCGTAGGTACTCCCAAAGTGCAAAGCTCATACATAGTGCTTCCTGCTGCCGCAATCGCAAGATCCACGCTGCTCATCACATTCCACATATCCTGTACATCTGTCAAAACTGTAATCTGCGTATGTTCCTCTGCCAATGCCAGCACTTTATCCAGATGTGGACTGAATCTGCCGCACACCAGCACAAGCTGTATATCTGCAGGCAGTTGCTGTAGCAGCCTGTCTGCCAGGCGACCTGATATATTCAAAAAATCACTGCCGCCCATGGTAATCAAAATACGCTTTGCCTGCTCTCTTACTTCATACGCAGCTGCCCTGAACTGCTTTTTGACCGGGGCATAGGAACTGCCCAGTAACAGTAAAGTATCTTTCGGGTATGCTTCCCGATACGGAAGCGTATCTCCGTAGATATTATAATTCATCAATCCATCTACCGGGAGCTGCATAGTGCCCAAATCATCCATGTAAATTACACTTACGGCCGGGCGGAGCCTGTGAAAATATTCTGCAGTAGCGCTGTAACTGTCTACCAGTAACAATTTCATATGTAATTCTCTAATAATAGAAAGGGTTTCCGGAACTTCTTCTAACATATTTCTATCCGGTTTTTTCGCGGCCTGCTCTGCTATAGAGGCTTCCCCGAACTTCCCACCGGCGTTTTCCAATAACCTGCAGGCAAATCCTTTTTCTGTAATAAATGCAGCACTGTTCGCACTATTTGTCAAAAATACAACCTGTGCCTGCCTGTCCTTTAATGCCTCAGCAACGGACAGACATCTCATCAGATGCCCCATACCGATTTGGGCACTGCCATCTGCCCTGATCCCGATTACTAACTGTTCCATTTTACTTTTCTTCCATACTTGATATCTTCCCAATTTCCCTTGAAAATTCCACATATTTCTGAAGGAAGTCCGAAAGCATCGGTATCTTTATCCGTCGGCAATACACTGTCCTCCGGATTAAAAACCCGTCCCTGCATATACTCCAGCACATCCTCCGGAATACTATGCCTGTATTGATAGTTTACAATAAAATCAGGCTGCAGCTTCTGCACCATCTCTAAAGTTATCTCATTACCTATACAGTATACCTGATTTTCCTTCTCATAATCCTTCAGCCAACAATACAATTCCTTGCCGGATTCACTATTCGTAAGGAATAAAATACTCTTTTTACAGAGCATGTCAAAAGAAAACGGTGTGCCCCATTCAACATCCTTATCCACCTGCATGCCGATAATATCATCATAATATTTAGGCTTTTCACCATAACCCGGCCGAATGATTCTGACATTGTCCTTTGAAATCAAGTCACCCTTTTTCATATCCTTTGTGACAAATATGGAACGGCGGAATACCGTGCTGGACTGCTCCTGGGCACTTGCGCCGTAGAACACCTTGCCCATAGCCTTTTCTACCTGCCTGATTTGCTCTACCATCTCCTTAAACTCATTCGGCTCCATAGAAAAAGAAGAATCCGGATTTTCAATGGCGCGGCTGATGCAGAAATGCTTCTCGATAATATTTGCTCCCAGTGCAACTGCAGTAGTCGCTCCTAAATGCCCCATAGAATGGTCTGATAAGCCAACCGGAATCTCAAATTTTGCCTTCATGTCCGCTATCGTCTTTAAATGCATATCATCAGAAATAGCCGGGTATGCACTGCTGCACTTTAATATTGCCACCCGATCATTACCTGTCTCGTAAATAGCTTCCAAAGCTTCCTCAATCTCTTCCTTCGTCCCCATGCCTGTAGACATAATGATTGGCTTGCCCTTGGATGCAATATAGCGAAGCAGCGGTAAATCCACCATTTCAAAAGAAGCAATTTTGTAGAAATCCATCCCCAGCTCCTCTAAAAAATCCACACTGGTATTATCAAAAGGAGTAGACAAAAAATCTATACCAACTCGTTCTGCCTCTTCTTTTAATTCCTTGTGCCATTCCCATGGAGTATAAGCCTTACCGTACAGACTGTACAGATTTTCCCCTTCCCAAGTGCCGTTTCTCACCTGGAAATATTCATTATGACAGTCTATGGTAAGCGTATCAGGTGTATAGGTCTGAATCTTTACACAATCAGCACCGCACTCCTTGGCTGCGCGGATAATCTCCTTGGCACGCTCTATGCTGCCGGAGTGATTGGCACTCATTTCTGCAATAATATATGCCGGATATCCGTCCCCTACCATACGGTCTTTGATTTTTATATGTGTCATATTGTGTTCCTCTCTTTGTGATACTTACTCTCTAAGCTAACTTTAATAATATAATGTTACCATATTGTTACCTGCAAATGCAACCTACGTGTTCATAATATTTCTTTTCGGATAAACTATTTCAATAACATTTTCAACTAATATTTTTAGCTAATATTTTTATTTTCGGATAACAGTGCACTTTTCGGATTTATATGTTATAATAATAACAACGCCAGAAGCAATACAGCGCATTCCAACATGGATTCGTACTATTTACAGCATATGGCATATAATCCTCTGCCCGGCTAAGAGGCAGACAGTCAGCTCATTAAAGGAGAACTTATGTATAAAATCAAACGTGCCTTAGAAAATTATCAAATAAATTTTCCTTTGGAGCAATATGCTCCGTTAGATAAAATACTCTTTTTAGACATCGAAACCACAGGCTTAAGCGCTTCCAACAGTCAGCTTTATATGATTGGACTTGCTTACTATGAAGGGGACTCTTGGTATATCGAACAGCGTATGACCCAGAGAAGAACCGAGGAACGGGATTTGTTAATCTGGCTTTCTGATGTTCTTCCGCATTATACCCACATCATTCACTTTAACGGTAATCGCTTTGATATTCCGTACCTTTTAGAGAAGGCAGGAGAACATTTTATTTCTCTAAGCTTTGATGCTTATGAAGGAATTGATATTTACAAGCGCATTCATCCTTTCAAAGACTTTCTGGTTTTGCCGAACTGCCGTCAAAAAACGATTGAGCAGTTTTTAGGCATTAACCGCGTAGACAAATATACCGGTGGCGAGCTGATTCAAATTTACAAGGCATATGAAGCCTCGCAGAATGAAAGTATGTTAGAACTGCTTCTGCAGCACAATTTCGACGATATGAAAGGAATGTTAGACATCACACCGGTCTTAGCTTACAGTGACTTATGCAATACTGCTGTCCAGGTGACCCGCGTGGAGATGCAAAAAAATAAAACCGTTGACGGCCATAATGATTACGAATTGTTGATGACCCTCAAATTTCCAACCGCTATTCCAAAGAAAATCTTTGCCCATTACGACGGCAACTACATTACCGTTACCGGGAATAAGGCTCTGCTTAAAGTACCGATTTTCCAGACAGATTTGAAATTTTTTTATTCCAATTATAAAGATTACTACTATATTCCGCTTATGGATGCTGCGTATCACAAATCCGTCTCTGCCGAGCTGGATGCTTCCCTGCGTGTGCAGGCCTCCGCTGCCAACTGCTACACCCAAAAATCAGGTATGTTTTTAAAGCAGTATGATGTTTTGGTAGAACCTTTCTTCAAAGCAGACTATAAGGATACCGTGACATTTTTTGAAATCACGGAAGAAACAAAGCAAAACCGGGATTTATTTTCAAACTATTGTTCACACATCCTGAAAACCATTATGTCAAATAATAAATACTGATTTATTTTCTTTACAAAAAACCGGGGTACAGCTTATTCATTCACTCCTCACAATAAGCTATACTCCGGATTTTTCATATATTTTTGGGGCAGCTTTTGCTATGAAATCAAATACCTTTAT
>JAFTXF010000016.1 GCA_017461685.1 Lachnospiraceae bacterium | reverse complement strand
TGAAGTCAAATTATAAGCACAGTTATTCAATCCACATTAATTTTGATTGAGGATTTCTGCAAATGTATTATTCTTTAGTGCTTCCAACATAATAGTGGCACTGCTCACATTTGTTGCCAGCGGAATTTTTTGTACATCACCTAAACGAAGAAGGGCTGATACATCCGGTTCATGAGGCTGTGCGGTCAAGGGATCACGTAGGAAAATAATCAAATCCAGCTCTCCGTTGGCAAGCATGGCGCCAATCTGCTGGTCTCCCCCCAACGGACCGCTTTTCATTCTATGAATCTTAAGTCCGGTTTCTCCCATAATAAGTGTTCCGGTAGTCCCTGTTGCATAAAGCTCGTATGACGCCAGGACATCCTTGTATTTTTTTGCAAGCTCAATAATTTCATTTTTCTTTTTATCATGTGCTATCAGTGCAATTTTCATCAATAGTCTCCTTTCAAAATCCCCCTATCAGAGTGTAAATTTAAATATATTCTTTCCTATAGGCATGCTTCCAACGCAACCTTCATCATATCCGTAAAAGAGTTCTGTCTTTCCTCTGCCGTCGTCTCTTCCTTCGTACACAAAGAATCCGAGATTGTCAGCAGGCACGCCGCTTTTTTACCCAAAACATTGGCATTATGAAACAGTGCAAAGCTTTCCATTTCTACGCAGGTGCAACCGCTCCTCGCATAAATTGCCTTGTAGTCATCCACATTACTCTCGCTATAAAATACGTCGCAGGAGTGTACCCGCGTCAGGTTTAATCTGATGCCCAAGCTTTCTGCTGCCTTCATAATCTGCCCGTTTAGTTCCGGGTTGGGCATAATCACATCCTTTTCATATCCGCTCTGCACACGGGCATAGCTGGACTGACTCCACGCACTTTCTGCCAGTACTACGTCGCGCACCTTTAGCTCCGGTACATAAGAACCTGCAGAGCCAATACGTATAATCTGCTCCACCCCGTATTGTGTAAATAATTCATAAGAATAAATACCCATGGACGGCATGCCCATTCCGCTTGCCATAACAGTAACCGGTTGGCCTTTGTAGGTACCGGTATACGCAAACATATTGCGCACCTGATTGACCAGCCTGGCATCCTGTAAAAAATTCTCCGCTATAAATTTGGCCCGCAGCGGATCCCCGGGCATCAAGACCTTTGGTGCAATTTCTCCTAATTTCGCTTGATTGTGTGGTGTTGGCATGACATCCTCCTTTATAGCAATCGATGCTTTTACGTTTTCCCTATTACTGCCGGAACAGCCTTCTGTAATTAATTTCCCTAATTAAAATATATTTTACTATGCACTATTGTACCATATCCCTAAAGCCCACACAACTTTTTAAGCAACTTTTACATTGACTAATTTTCCAAATAGGACTACAATCAAATTGTTATTAAATTAACAGAGTTAATATTTTGAAATTTTCGAAAGGAACAACCTTTATGGACAGACAAAATCTGACGCTTCTTACCGACCTATATGAGCTTACCATGATGCAGGGTTATTTTAAAAATAGATCTGCTAACGAAACCGTTATTTTCGACTTGTTCTATCGTTCCAACCCTTGCGGCAACGGCTATTCCATTATGGCCGGCCTAGAACAGGCAATCAAATATGTCAAAGAATTACATTTTACCAAGCAGGATATCGAATACTTACGCTCTTTAAACCTTTTCGAAGAAAATTTCCTGGATTATCTGGCTGATTTTAAATTTACCGGTGATATCTATGCCATTCCGGAAGGTACCGTTATCTTCCCGAGAGAGCCGTTGGTGAAAGTCATTGCTCCGATTATGGAGGCGCAGCTTGTAGAAACTGCGTTATCGAACATTATCAATCATCAGTCCCTGATTGCTACCAAGGCGGCCCGCGTTTGCTACGCTACCAAGGGTAATGGAGTTATGGAATTCGGTCTCAGACGTGCACAGGGTCCGGATGCAGGTATTTACGGAGCAAGAGCAGCCGTAATCGGCGGTTGTGTCGGCACCAGCAATGTTTTGGCAGGCGAATTATTTGATGTGCCGGTAAAAGGCACCCATGCTCACAGTTGGATTATGAGTTTTCCGGATGAATACACAGCTTTTAAAACATATGCTGAGATTTATCCACAGGCATGTACCCTTTTAGTGGATACTTATGACACCATCAAGAGCGGTGTTCCAAATGCAATCCGGGTATTCAGCGAGATGCGCGCTTCCGGTATCGAATTAAAAAATTACGGTATCCGTTTAGACAGCGGTGACCTGGCTTATCTGTCCAAGAAAGCGCGAAAGATGTTGGATGAAGCGGGCTTCACCGATGCTGTAATCTCGGCAAGTAACGATTTGGACGAATATGTTATCGAATCCTTAAAAGCACAGGGTGCTGCTATTACCTCCTGGGGCGTCGGCACCAATCTGATTACTGCCAAGGATAATCCGGCCTTTGGCGGCGTTTACAAGCTGGCTGCTATTCAGGACAAAGACGGTAATTTTATCCCAAAGATTAAATTGTCTGAAAATTCTGAAAAGGTGACAAACCCGGGCAACAAAAAAATCTACCGTATTTACGACAAGGAATCCGGCAAAATTAAGGCAGACCTGATTTGCATGGATGATGAAGTTTACACAGAGGACGAACCTATGAAGCTTTTCTCCCCTACTGAGCCTTGGAAAAAGACCAAACTGGAGCCGGGCACATATACTTTACGCGAATTAATGGTACCTGTTTTCAAGCAAGGTAAATGTGTTTACGAATCCCCAAAGGTTATGGACATTCGTGCATACTGCCTAAAAGAGCAGGATACTCTCTGGGAAGAAACCAAACGTTTCGTAAATCCGCACAAGGTTTATGTGGACCTATCCCAGAAGCTGTATGATACTAAGATTGCTTTATTAGACCGGATGAGTGAAAAATAATCCTTATTTGTACTTATTTCCAGTATTAAAAATTTTTATAAAAAGGACGATATATAAACCAAAACCTCCCATGAAATGTTTTATACTCTGTGTATAAACATGAAATGGGAGGTTTTATAATGCTTTTATCACAACGTTTATATCAACTCAGAAAAGAACAAGGTCTTACTTTGCAGGCACTGCATTTGAGAACCGGTGTCGCTATGGCATCCCTTTCCGCCTATGAAAGGGGGAAATATGCGCCCACGCTGGAAAATCTGTGCAAGCTGGCTGATTACTACGGTTTAACCCTGGATAATCTACTGGGCAGAACCTAGTGTTATGCCTCTGGTTGTGCACCATACAATGTTACCAGCTTCTGCAGGTACTCCATTCGTTCCTTGGCCTGGGCTTCTGCCTGGCTAAAGAGCTGCTCTGCCTTTTCAGGGTTTGCTCTCTTTAAGGCATTGTAACGTACTTCACCGTCTAAGAAGTCCTGATATTCCAGACTCGGAAGTCTGCTGTCTAAGAAGAAGGCATTCTTGCCCGCTTCCTTCATATCCGGATTGTAACGGAACAGATGCCAGTAACCGCTCTTTACTGCCTTTTCTTCCTCAGCCTGGGAACAGCTCATGCCGCACTTGATACCGTGGTTGATACACGGTGCATAGGCAATGATTAAGGACGGGCCTTCGTAAGCCTCTGCCTCTGCAATGGCTCTCACACACTGATTGTAGTCTGCACCCATGGCAATCTGTGCCACATATACATAACCGTAGCTCATGGCAATGCTTGCCAGGTCTTTCTTCTTTACTGCCTTACCACCTGCTGCAAACTTGGCAATGGAGCCTGTCGGAGTAGCCTTGGAGGACTGACCGCCTGTATTGGAGTAAAGCTCAGTATCAAACACCATGATGTTGATGTCCTGACCGCTTGCCAGTACATGGTCCAGACCGCCGAAGCCAATGTCGTATGCCCAGCCGTCACCGCCAAAGATCCACTGGGACTTCTTTGCAAGGAAGTCCTTTTCTGCAAGAATATCGTTCAGTGCTGCGGCGTCTGCACTATTTTCCGCTGCGGCCTGGCTGGTGCCTGTCGTGTTGTCTGCGCTATTCGCTACAACGGCAGTGACTTTTTCTGTCTCTTCCACAATCGCTGCTGCTTTGCTATCCTGACCGTCTGCCATATTGTTGCCGGTTGCTGCTTCCAGGGCTGCTACCAGCTTCTCCGTTGCAGTACCGTTTAAGGAACCGGTCTGGTAGGTATCCATCCAGCCCTGAATAGCTTCTTTTAATTCTGTATTGTCTGTGTTGTCAGAAATCTCTGTCAATTCATCACGTAATCTTGCACGGATGCTCTTTTGCGCCAACAGCATACCGTAACCGAACTCTGCCGCATCCTCAAATAGGGAGTTGGCCCAGGCAGGTCCTCTGCCGGCGTCATCTGTAGTGTACGGTGTACTTGGTGAGGAGTTGCCCCAGATAGAGGAACATCCCGTTGCATTGGCGATATACATCCTGTCACCAAATAACTGGGTTACCAGCTTCGCATATGGTGTCTCTCCACAGCCTGCACAGGCTCCGGAAAACTCCAAGAAAGGCTTCTTAAACTGGCTGCCCTTTACGGTAGTT
>JAFTXF010000124.1 GCA_017461685.1 Lachnospiraceae bacterium | reverse complement strand
GCTGAGCTGCCTTTATGAGCAAAGTTAGCTGCAAAGCAGCGGGAAAGCACCGCAGGTGCCTTTGCGAATGGCGCGGGCTGAGCTGCCTTTCTCTTACCGTAACTCTTCCTCAATAACAAGCAGCCGGTTATATTTGGCTGTACGCTCACCTCTGCAAGGTGCGCCGGTTTTGATATAGCCGGTATTTAGTGCCACCGCCAGATCGGCTATAAACGTATCCTCTGTTTCGCCGCTTCTGTGAGACATAATAGTCTTGTAACCGTTTCTTTGAGCAAGCTGAACCGTTTCCATTGTTTCTGTCAGCGTGCCGATTTGATTTGGCTTGATCAAAATTGCATTGGCTGTTTTTTTGTCAATACCACGCTGCAGGCGCTTTTTATTGGTCACAAACAAATCGTCACCTACCAGAACCAAATTCTTTGGCGCGTCCTTGGTCAATTCCTGCCAGCCACTCCAATCATTTTCATCCAACGGGTCTTCTATGGAGAATATCGGATACTTTTCCTTTAGTTCTATCCATTCTTCGATTAAATCCCCTGTTGTATAACTGCGTTTTTGCTTTGGCAGCAGATACTTACCCATCTCTTCACATTTCCACTCACTGGCCGCCACATCCAGGGAAATCATCATGTCCTTTCCCGGTGTAAAGCCGGCCTTTGTAATAGCTTCCATAATCAACTCTATGGCTTCGATTTCACTTTCTAAATCCGGGGCAAAGCCGCCCTCGTCGCCAACGCCTGTGGCAAGGCCTTTTTCTTTTAAAAGCTTATTCAGGCTGTGATATACCTCCACGCACCACCGAATGCCTTCTTTGATACAGCAGGCGCCCACCGGCACTATCATAAATTCCTGTACATCCAGACTGTTTCCGGAATGAGCTCCACCGTTCAAAATATTCATCATAGGAGTTGGTATCAAACCGGCCTGAGCACCTCCCAAATATTGATACAAAGGAATATGCAGCGCATTTGCTGCCGCCTTGGCAACGGCCATAGATACCGCAAGCATCGCATTTGCTCCCAAACGGCTTTTGTCCTCAGTGCCATCCAACTGCCTCAAAATACTGTCAATTTGACGCTGTTTTGTTACATCCAGCCCCAATATAGCCGGTTCTATTTCTTTTTGAATATTTTCTACCGCTTTGGTAACACCTTTTCCAAAATAAACTTGTCCGCCATCTCTAAGCTCTACTGCTTCGAAAGCTCCTGTGCTGGCACCGCTTGGCACTATGGCAGTTCCTTCGGATAATTCTCCTGACATTTCATTTTTTACTACTACAACGGCTTCCACGGTAGGATTGCCTCTGCTGTCCAACACCTGTCTGC
Organism: Lachnospiraceae bacterium; assembly: GCA_017461685.1. Taxonomy (GTDB): domain Bacteria; phylum Bacillota; class Clostridia; order Lachnospirales; family Lachnospiraceae; genus RGIG6307. The sequence goes on along the minus strand of JAFTXF010000124.1, from coordinate 2,080 downwards.
CGAAGGTACGTACTATTTTCAAAAAATGTAACATAAAAAACTACCTCCATATTTTTATGAAGGTAGTTTATGTGATTTCAGCTGAAATATTCCTTATACCACACAAGGAACATATAAACCGTCCAGATTTTACGGCTGTTATCCTCTTTGCCTGCTTTGTGCCTGTCTAAGAGTTTCATTAGCTCCTTTACTTTAAAATAGTGCTCTGCCGCCTCGCTGTTAAAGGCCTCTTTTACAATCTGATAGTACTTTTCTTCCCGTAACCAGATGCGGATAGGAACCGGGAAGCCCAGTTTCTTTTTCTCAGCCACCATATCCGGCAAATACTTATGCGCAGCCTGTCTCATGGCAAATTTGGTATTTTGTTCGTTGACCTTAAACTTCGTCGGTAGCTTGCGGGCCACCTCAAATACCTCCTTGTCCAAAAACGGAACGCGGACCTCCAGAGAATGTGCCATACTCATTTTATCAGCCTTTAATAAAATATCACCGATCAGCCAGAAATGCATATCAATATACTGCATCTTGGTCACATCATCCAGATGGGATACCTTGTCATAAAAGGGCTTAGTTAATTCCTTAAAATCATACCGTCCGGTAGGTTTCCTAAGAATCCTTTCACGGTCCTTTATGTCAAACATAAAGGCATTGCCGATAAAACGTTCCTCCACATCCTTGCTGGCACGGATCAGATAATTCTTCCCCTTAAAGTGAAAAGGAATCGCACGCACCAGTCCGGCCATCACCTTGCGCATCCCCTTAGGAATAGCCTGCATCGGTGCCAGCGCAAACGGCTCTCTGTAAATATTATACCCGCCGAAAAATTCATCAGCACCTTCTCCTGACATAGACACCTTCACATGCTTTGCCGCTGTCTTACTTACAAAATATAAGGCAATGGCTGACGGGTCCGCCAAAGGCTCGTCCATATGATACTGAATATGAGAAATCGCCGCCCAGTACTCATCCGTGCTGATCAGCTTACTGTAATTTTTAATCTGTATCCTTTCTGATAAGGCCTTGGCATAATCAATTTCATTGTATTTCTCATAATCAAAGCCTACCGTAAAGGTTTTGTCCCCGTGAAAACAAGCCGCTACGTAAGAGGAATCCACACCGCTGGAGAGGAAAGAACCGACTTCCACGTCACTGATTTTGTGGCTTTCGATGGAATCCTGCATGGCCGCGTCGATATCCTCTACCCACTCTTCCAAAGTCTTGGATTCATCTGCTTCAAACTTCGGCTCCCAATAACGCTGAATATTTAACTCACCATCCTTAAAGGTAAAGCAGTGGGCAGGCATCAGTCGGTAAATGCCCTTAAAAAAGGTCTCCGGAAGTACGGAATACTGGAAAGTAAGATAATTCTCCAAAGCTTCCTCATTCAGCTCCTTACGGTAACCGGGATGCTCCAGAATACTCTTAATCTCGGAACCGTAAACAAGCTCGCCATCCACCAGGCCATAATAAAAAGGCTTGATGCCGAAATAGTCTCTGGCACCAAACAGAGTCCTTGTATTGCTGTCCCAAATCACAAAAGCAAACATGCCTCTAAGCTTGGCTAACATCGCCTGACCGTACTCCTCATAGGCATGAATCAGTACTTCCGTATCTGCCCGGTTAGCGAATACATGCCCTTTTGCCTTTAAATCTGCTCTAAGCTCTTCATGGTTATAAATCTCTCCATTAAAGGTAATAACAATAGAACCGTCTTCGTTATACATAGGCTGGGAGCCGTGATCCAGGTCGATAATACTGAGTCGCCTGAACCCAAGTGCAATCCCATCATCAATATGCTGACCGCCGCTGTCCGGACCTCTATGGATAATTTTGTTCATCATGTTTGTAAGTACTACAGTCTAATTATCTATATTGCCGGTAAAACCTCAGATACCACAAATATTGTTACCTACATTTTCTTTCCAGACTTTCCCAGTGTCAATGTATTGCTTAACGATGCCGGGCCCAGAATCATGCATATGACACTTGTACGCATGATTTTAAAGCCCGGCAAATATTACTCTGCTTTCTCAGATGTATTCTCTTCCTTCATGTTTCTTACACAGTTGGTTCTGTAGCT
>JAFTXF010000123.1 GCA_017461685.1 Lachnospiraceae bacterium | reverse complement strand
GGCGGATGCTGTAAATCACAGTCAATTACTACCGCACAATTACCTGTAGCCTGACGAAGTCCTGCAAAAATCGCAGCCTCTTTACCGAAATTACGGCTGAACTCATAGCCCTTCACACAATGGTCCGCAGCTGCTGCCTTTTCGATTTCTTCAAAGGTACGGTCTCTGGATCCGTCACTGATAAAGAGCAGTTCATATGGAATATCTGCCCCAGTCAAAACCTCTCTCAGACGTGCTGCCGTCCTTGCAATATTGTCCTCTTCATTATAAGAAGGAATAATCACTGATAACAAAGCCATGCTTTAATCTCCTTCGTTTTCTGTCCTGATATATAAAATACCGTCTACAACCTTCATGGAATTTTCCTTCGGAAATACATTTAATTCCTTGTACTCCGGTGTCTGAATAATGTCCACCATGTCCTCTATCGGCACCGTTTCAATATTTACGCCAAAGTAATAGGCCATAAACGCTTTATAATTTTCTGCAGTATAAAATAAATAATCCCCGTTCACACCGATCAGGCTGTCTGTAACACCTACTGTCAAATCCGTACTTGGCAGGTAGTGGTCGCCAACCACACCAATCATTGCCACCGGCATACCGTGGTAATATCCTTCCGTCTCTTCCATCTGCTCTAATAATCTCAGGCAATAGGCATAGCTTTTCTCAAATTTCTTTTCCAGATTAAAATATCCGATATTGCAGATGACCGTGTACTGAAAAGCAATGACAACCGCCAGCACGATACCTGCCCAAGACAGCACGGCCTGTGCCTTTATATGGATACCGACGGTGAAATGTCTGTCCAAAATTACCAGCGCAATCATCGGTATTAACACCCACTGATAGCGCATCAGCGCATGATATATCACATCCGGCGAAATCAATAAAATCGCATTAAAGCAAACCGGCAGAACCGCCAGTGCAACGCCTGCAGCAAGATAGGTCCAGATATTTTTCAAACTGCCTGCCCGGTAAAGTGCCTTTAAAAGTACCACGAATGCCAGTGCCGCCAATGCTGCTACTGCAAAAGCCGGCAATCCGTCCTGCATCATAATATTGCCCCGCAGGGTATGCACCATGAAATCCTTATAAATCAGTACAACCGTCTCTATTAAGGAATTCGTGTTGCCTTCCCCAATGCCCTGATAACCGGAAAGCTCCGTCTGCTGCACCAAAAGCAGTATTTGCAGCATGACATAATAAATCACTGCGCCCAAACCGCCCATGGCAATATAACGCCAAGTAATGCTAAGCTTTTCTTTCAGTTCTTTTCCAAAAAACCATGCACGGCACACTGCATACACTGCCAGTATCATAGCAAAGGAAATATACGCCTGATAAATTCCCATACTAAAGCCCAGCGCGACGGCGCCCCACAGAAAGCCCCACTTCTTGCGCTCCACCAAGTATACCGCTAACACCGCCAGAAGCAAAGCCAGCATATACCCGTCTGCTGTAAATATATAAGCAAAATTGGACGCCAGCGTAGGATAGGTCACCAAAACAGCACCCAACAGCATGGCTGTAAAGGTGTGTTTTACCTCATAAAAGCGGTGCAGCAAAACAGCGGTCAGTGCCAGATAAAGCACGCACAATACTCCAATCAGCCATGGCAGGGTATAGTCGGAAGAAATACCGCAGGCCACCCGCAAAAACCACCGGCCGGAAGTAATCATATTCTGATCAAAATAAATACTGCTCATACCGTCATGGTTGGGAATGTCGCTGATAAACACACGCATATGTGTAAGCAGACCTACTATAACCACCGTCATAAAGGTATAACAGTCACGTTTTGTAATTTTTTGCTTCCATTTCGTAAAAACCTGTTCCGGTAACATATTTTAATACTTTATCCTTTCCACGACAGCTTGCACAAACCGCCATGTCTTTTCTGCGTAATATGCCATCCTGTGCCATATCCTTTTCCGCTGATAATCCCATTCCTGCACTTCCTGCTCATACGGTTTACTGTTTTATCGCTGCCAATATATTGTCTGCAATAACCTGTCTGCCGGCCTCATTTAAGTGAAGGCCGTCCAGATAATAGGCATCCATTGTTTCCTTCGTAATCACATCCTGATGATAATTGTCCACAAAACCCACGCCCAGCTCTTCACAAACCTGCTGCTCCACTAATACGTATTCCTCTAACGTAAAAGGTCCCAAATCAGTGGTGTCGCAGTACAAATTCTCTCCGTCTACCACAATATAACAATATGTGGGGGAAGAAACCCAGATTTGCATATCCGGATATTTATTTTGTAATTTCCGAATAATCTCCTTCAAAGCAGCACCAACCTGCTCGGGCGGTATCTGGGAGGCATAATCATTCACACAATGCTCCATAATCAATGTGTGGGTTTTGCTGAAATCTATTTGAGAAAGGGTCTCCAGACGGCTTTCGTAATAATCCAGTCTGCTGGCTCTTTTGACGGCGCTTTTCTGAGCCAGAAAATCTCCGGTAATGATACTGTTGACCAATTCCTCCATGGACAGACTCTCATCCCCGCCGGTTTCCACCACATTCAGATTCTGATTGCTGAGATAGGAGCCTCCGAAGCCTCCGTTAAAGACCGGCTCCCCCAGCCCTTCTGCTAACATGGCATCCAATTCGTCTCCATAGTAATCATTGGCAATTACACTGTCTCCCAACAGCACCACCGGATACTCCAACGTACGGTGCTCCGCCAGTGTGCCTGCAGCTACTGCCAGACATAGACCTATGCCTGCAAGTGTACAGATTCCTACACCCAGCCCCGGCAAAAGCGCCTTCATGCCGCCCTTTTTCAGCCTGCGCACAAACCATTTAAACTCATACCAGAAAAGCATCCACCGGGTACTCTTTTGCTGCATGGCAATAAAACCGCGTTCCTCTTCTCCGATTCTCTGCTTGTAATAAGGATTTTCCTGAAAATGCGGGAAAGTGGCAGCCATTTCCTGCTGCAAAGCTTTCAAAAAACTGATGTTCTTTCTGCCCTTTGACTGCAAATAGCCAAACATGGTATTGACATAAAAAAGTTCTGTAAACTTAAATTCTATCTCGTCATGATAAGTGTCCACATAGCCAAACTCCTTGGCATGCTTTAACATACGCCTGGAAGCCTCCATACGGTGATACAGCCGCTCTACATTTACCGTATGTACCGTAGAGGCTGCATGCTGATAGTAATAGTATAAAGGCTCATCGATATATTCAAAATGCTTTGATTTTAATACGATTGCACTGGCAATGGCATTATCCTCGTAAAACATATGCTCCGGAAACTGCATACCACAATCATAGATCAGATGACGTTTGTAAATCTTAATCACCAGACTGCCGGAATCCAAAAGTAAAAGCTTGTATTTCTCCTCGTTCAAAGGCCCTGTCTGCGCCTCATAATGGGTACGCACCACCTGGCCGATAGCATCAGAATGCTCATAAGTCAGATGATAATTGCAGGCAACCATATCGGCGCCGGTTTCCCTGGCTTTATTTAAAAGCTTCTCATACATGTCGGGAGCTACCCAGTCATCACTGTCTACAAAGCCAATCCAACGCCCTCTGGCATGGCGGAGGCCGATATTTTTGGCGCCGCCCTGCTTGCGGTTCTCCGGTGAAAAATATACTTTCAGTACATCCGGATAATGGGCAGCGTACTCCAGCAAAATCTGCGGAGACTGATCTGTGGACGCATCATCCACAGCTATAATTTCGTAATCTGTAATTGTCTGATGTAACAGGCTGTTTAGGCAGTATTCCAGTTTGCCGTCTGCAGCCATATTATATACCGGTACGATAATACTTAATTCCACAAATACACCTCCTTGGGGTAAGGTATTGTGCAGAGGTTTATCTGTGGTCCGGAACAAAATATATTTCGTCTCAGGGCTCGCTCTCGCTCCATGAAAAACGCAGCGGTACTAAGCTCAGACTGCGGCGCCCAGCGCCTTGCTTCACCTACGAACCTGCCACCGGCAGCTTCTTCGGATGCATGGCAGCTAAGGACCGGCGCTTTTCAAGGTCCCTATGCCGGAATATATTTATCCCTAACCCCAGGCAGGAGCACTACACCATACCTTATCAAATATACATAAACTTACCGCTCGCGTGCGGCTTTGCCGCCCTCTACGCGGTAGACCATGTCGCATTTTTCAATGGTCTGCAGTCTGTGGGCGATGATGATTAGAGTCTTCTTGCCGTGGAGGCTGTTGATGGACTCCATGATGGCGGCCTCTGTGTCGTTGTCGAGGGCAGAGGTTGCTTCGTCCAGTATCAGTACTTCAGGGTCGTTGAATAATGCTCTGGCGATGCCGATACGTTGGCGTTGTCCGCCGGAGAGGCGGATACCGCGTTCACCGATTTCAGTGCTTAAACCTTTTGGCAGGCCTTTTACAAAGGTATCTAACTGGGCTTCTTTTAAAGCAGCCCAGACTTTATCATCATCAATAAGGGGGTCCGGCACGCCGAAGGCTACGTTGTGACGGATATCGCTGTCCAGCATAAAAATGGTCTGAGGGATATAGCCCACATTGCCCAGCCAGCGTGGGTAATTTTCTTTGGTGTTGACGTCTGCGCCGTCAGCTGTGATCAGGCCATTCTCCATATCCAACAGGCCTAATAAAATATCTACCACGGTGGTCTTGCCGGAGCCGGATGTTCCTACGATACCGACCGCCTGTCCGATCGGAATTTCCATATCCATATGGTCAAAAATATACTTGTCGGTATTCGGGTATTTGTATGAAATATCCTGCAGCAAAATTTTGTCATGGACAGGCAGCTTTTCGATGGTCTCGGTGCCTGTGTAAGCCTCTGCATCGTAAATAATCGTCTTGTCGCTGATATCAGCCTGCAAATTGTCGCTGGCTCCGAAGAAAAACGGTTCGAAATATGCGATATTAGTGAGCTGATTATTGATACGGTTAGCACTCGGCAAAAGCTTGATTGCTGCTACCGCAAAGGCGGAAATGGACACCACAATGCTCTCCATATCCTTGCCCATCCAGAAAGAAAGCATCATATACACCACAAAGCCTGCAATACAAATGCTTTCAATCAAAAGCTTCGGTGCAGTATTAAAGAGGGAATATCTCTTTACAGCCTGCACGTAGCCGTCACCGCATTTGGCATATTCACTGATAAAATAACTTTCTTTATTGGCAATCTTGATTTCCTTGATACCGGTAACAGCCTGATCAATCCATTTAAACAGTCCTGCATAATAATCCTGATTTTCCTTGCCTGCACGTATCATGATAGGCTTCAGTATCACTTTAATGATGAGCAGTACTGCGATCAAAAGACCGCCGATAATCAGACACATCACCGTATCCTGCAAAATTAAAAACGTACCCAGAAAGGCAAATACAACGAATTCACTCATCAGCTGCAGAATTGACATAACCATAGCATACATATTATTGACATCAGAAGTAATATTACGCTGAATAACTGCTGTCTCTGCATTCAGATAGTACTCGTAAGGACGCTTCATAAAATTAATCATCATCTTACGTGAAGTCTCGAACTGATTGTTGTATACAAAATCCAGCTGTGTCTTGGTCTGTACAAATAAAAACACGTTTTTTGCAATAAAAGCCAGCAAAAGTCCCACTAGCATCAGTATGGCAAACTGCTTCACACTGCTGCAGCCAAGCATTCGGTACAGCTGCCCCACGATACCGTCTCCCTTTACGCTTTCCGTGTCGGTCAGAACCGTGGCAATAGGCAGTACCAAAGAAATACTTACCGTCTCTAACATCGCTCCGATTACCATCATCACTACCAAAAGCTTCATGCGTCTTTTTTGCTTTTTATCCAGAATGACTTCCAGCTTTTTTAAAATCTTTTTCACCGTTATCTCCTTAACATGCATTTGTACTTCACATCCGTCCGATTCGACATCAATAATAAGAACCGCCCAGAATAATCATCAAGAAATAAAATATCCCACAGGCCACATGCAGCCCAAAGGCTCCCCACTGTATCAATAGCTTCCAGCTATGTCTGTCTGCCTTTACCGTATCCTCCAGCAGCACCAGCACAGAACTCATGACCAAAAAGAAAGCTCCTATCATGTAGCCCCAGGAAAAATTGGCATCCACCGCCCGAAAACCCTTTTCATAAAGTATGATAAACATGGCAAGGCTCATGCCATACATCTGCCAGCCAAATCGGTACAACGTATTGGTAAGCACCTTTCTAAACTGGAAGAAAAATACCACAAGGGGAAAGAAAATCATCAGTATAATAGCAACCGCATAATTATCGCAGTACTCCCGCCATACCTGAAACAGCCCAAAACCGATGCCTGCTTCCTGTCCCTTAGAATCTAAGCCGGAGAACACGCCTCCGAACTGATAAAGCAAGTCCGCAAAGGTAGGAAGAAATGCACAGCCTAAAAGGAGCGTATTCTTCCAGGTGGCAAATCGGTTCTTCAGCAAGCGGTACAACATAATCAATCCTGCCGCCCCACATAATACAATCGTAAAGCTGGGCTTGGTCATGGTTGCCAAAAGCAGTGATATGCAAAAAACCACCGTGGTTTTTAGCGGCACCCTCTTTTCATACTCCTGCAGCAAATCTGCAAACAAAAACACGCAAATAATGCTGGAAGGACGTGCCGCCATATAAGTGGCATTGTGAAAAGGATTAGGACTGAATACACCCATATAGTAGAATCGAAGCCCCGGAAAAGGGTGATTATACACAAAAATCATGGAGTAGAATAAAACGCCAAAAGCTGCCAGCGTGGCAAAAGCCTGCTGCCAGCCAGACTTCCCTATGGAAGCCGCTCTGAATATATGTTTGTGAAAATAGTGCCGTAAAAGTACAAAGCTTGCACATTGAAGCACCGTAAGGACCACCGCTGTAGCCCATTCTATCGGCAATATCAAATGCACCAGTGTAATCAGCCAAAACATGATAGGGTAAGGGAAGCTATAGCCGCTGTCTATCCCTTTCACCTCTTTCATATAGGCCAGCACATCGGAATGATAACCTTCCGTACCGGACCAGGCATGAGCGGCCTGTTGATATGTCAGAAAGAGCATCAGGCCAGCCAGGATGATACAAAGCAGTGTACTGAAAATATATTCAATTTTCTTCCAGGTGCCTGTCTCAAACCTCATGGACTACACTCCTTTCTGTATATCTCACATCTAGGCGTTTGCGAAACCTGGTGGCCGCTGGCGGAAGTGATATATGTTCCGGTAGAGGGGCCTTGAAAAGCGCCGGTCCTTAGCTGCCATGCATCCGAAGAAGCTGCCGGTGGCAGGTTCGTAGGTGAAGCAAGGTGGTAGCCGCAGTCTGAGCTTAGTACCGTTGCAGCTTTTCACGGAGCGGGAGC
>JAFTXF010000015.1 GCA_017461685.1 Lachnospiraceae bacterium | reverse complement strand
TTGTTGCTCCATTTGCCAGACCGGTGAACGGTGCATACTTAAAGCTTTCCTTTAACTCTGTCTTAATATCTTTTTTTTGATATATCATGATTACCATAAGCATCACAACCACAAAGGCAAGAGCAACTATCATAAACTCGTTTTTATAGATTCCCTGAAACTTGATCTGCTGAATTTTTTGTATAGTGGAGCACATACCGTTGCCCACAAATCCAATCATAAGATATATAACCCATTTCACAGAAAACTTGACTGCTTCTTTCTTTACATTAATAAAATACAACGAAATAAGCAGCAGTGCAATTCCAATATATGCCAGCGCGCTTAAAGGCTCTTTTAAAAATATAATTCCATATAATGTAGGAATAAGCAAGGAATAAGATATTACCAACGACGTAATACATAAGGGGCCTGACGCAAGTGCAAGATTTAGTCCTACCAATCCAGCAGCATATGTAATTGCAAATCCTATAGAGTATGGTATACATTCCAATGAAAAATGTAATCCTCCACCGGATGAAATCAAAAAAAACAACATAGCAAACAGCGCAGACACTGCTGAATAGAGAATCTGATTTGGTCTGCTGCTTTTAACAGTATAATGTTTGGTAATAATATTTTGCGATGTTGATATTAAAATAATAATCAGTAAAAAAATATATTGCATTTTGCTTTATTTCCTCCTTTACACTCAAGCCAAATTGCATGTAAACGAGAAGCCCGTAAAGGGCTTCTCGCCTAAAATGATTTTACTCTGTTTTTGCACCAATCAATTCTACAGAATCGATGTAGTAAATAACTCCGTCGACTGCTGTTGTCGGGTCTATTCTCATTCGCTTCAGTGTTCCGGTCCAGGATGTATTTTCTGAACAATTTATGTCTATTGTGTAATAGCCATCGGTTCCTGTTGTTAATCCTTCGTAATATACCCAGAAACTCTTTCCGAAATTGGTTGACTGATCGGCCACAGTATTAAAGTATACTCTCAAACCGCTAACCGGTGTATCTGCTTTTACTCTGATTCGCATTTGTGTTACACCTGTAAGGTCTGTTCCTAAATTATCCGGAGACCAGATATATGGATTAGATGTTCCTGCACTTACGCTTAAAGTACCGTCTTCATTCCAGGTAAGTCCGGTGCTGCCGCCTGCTGCCCAGCCTTCTGCATTTTCATCGAAATACCAGCCCTGCTTTACTTCCAGTCCTTCGTCAAGCTCAGGGATGTCCGGTTCTATCGGTTGTTCCGGTTCTTCCGGCTGCTCAGGTTGCTCCGGTTGATCAGGCTGATCAGGTGTTTCCGGTTCTTCCTCATCTAAAGAACCACCGTTTTCTGTGAAAAATTCTACCATTGTAGGTTTCAAGCTATCCCATAATCTTTCTGCAATAACTCTCATACCTTCATCGCCAGGATGTGCAAGTACTCCGGAGCTTATTTCAGTCACATTGAAGGTTGCCTTCAGCTGTTCTGCATAAGCATATGCACGGTATTTAGAATCTGTCAAATCATTCATGCTCACAAAATCATAACCATATTCATTTGCTGCTTCTTTGATTGCAGTTTCAATCTCGCCGCCAACCCATATGGTTGTACCGGCAATTACCTTTGCATCCTTATCAGGGTTGAAGTAATCAATGATATTCTTATAATGTTTTGCAGTAAATACCTGCTCTGTGTCTGCATAAGAACCGTCTTCTTCCGGTTCTGCATTTTTAATATTTGCGCCAATGGTACAAATAATGATATCTGCATCAAAATCTACATACTCTGAATAGTCTAAAGTAACCTTACTGAAATCATAGAAATATTTCTCAAATTCAGAAATATTTACCCACTTCATAGTTGCACTCGGATTGATAGCTAATGCCTTAACCTGGAGTCTGTGTACATAGTCATTTTCCGCACTGGTTGCTGCCATACCCCAATCGCCAAGCCATCCCTTAGAGGAATCAGGCGCATGCTGGGTAATGGAGTTACCGATTACCAGAATGTTCATTGGCATATCACAATAAACGACTTTTTCTTTCAGCAGTTCTACGGAATCAATATAATACTCAGCGGTACTGCTTGCTGTCGGAGCAATTCTCAATCTATTCAGAGTTCCCGTCCAGCTTGTATTGGCTGCACACTCAAAATAGAATGTATAATAACCGTCTTCATCTGCTTTCGCTCCATCATATGCTGCCATAAACTTTTTCGTCTCATTTAGCGCAGTATCTGCAGTTGTTGTAAAATACAGACTCAAAATTCCTGCGGCATTTTCAGATTTTACACGTACACGTATATAGGTTACATCTGAAATATCAATACCCAGATTATCCCCGGACCAACAATATGGCGCGGAGTTTGCAGCACTTAATTTTAATGCACCACTTTCATCCCAAGTAAAGCTTGTCACACCTCCGCCTACCCAGTTTTCCTGATTTTCATTAAAATACCAGCCTGCTTTTGCCTCCAGGTCTGCTCCCAGATCAGGTTCTTCAGGCTCTTCAGATGATGTTTTGGTTCCAAGCAGCTCGACGGAATCGATGTAATAATCTCCCGTTCCTCCTGCTGTCGGATGAATATTAAATCTGTACAGAATTCCCTTCCATGACAAATTACCGGTGCAATCATATTCAATGGTGTAATAGCCATCGCTGTCAGCACTCATTCCCTGATATTCTGCATAATAGCTCTTTGCATAATTTACGGAGGTATCTTCCAAAGTACTAAAGAAGACTCTGAAACCGCCTACAGGATTTTCTGCCTTCACTCTGACGCGAATTTTCTTTACATCAGATATATCAGCACCTATTCCTTCCGGAGACCAGGTATAAGGGTCGCCGTTAGCTGCACTCAATTTTAATGCACCGCTTTCATCCCAGGCAAATGCCGTAGCGGAGCCTCCGCCCTGCCAGCCTTCTACATCCGCATCAAAATACCAGCCCTTTGTTACTTCCAACTCTTCCTCAACCGGCGGTTCTTCCTCTTTTTTCTCACCAATTAATTCCACAGAATCAATATAGCAAACCGCTGCACTTGCAGTAGGATCAAATCTTATTCTGCTGAGAACGCCTGACCAGGCTGAATTCTTGGTAGGGTTAATGGTAAAGGTATAGTAACCGTCATCTTCCGGTTTTGCAGATGTATAGTTTGCAGAGAAACTCTTGGTCATGCTTAAGGAACCGTCTGATGTAAAGTATAGTCTCATGCTGTCAGATTCCACAGGTGCTTCTGATTTTACTCTGATGCGAATCTGTGATACTTCTGACATATCGATGCCCAGGTTCTGCGGTGACCAGGTATAAGGAGCTGCACTTGCTGCCGGGCTTAACTTTAATGCGCCGCTTTCATCCCATGTGAAAGCTGTAACAGAACCTCCGCCTACCCAGCCTTCACTGTCATTATCAAAATACCAGCCCTTCTTTACTTCCAATACACGGCCTGTATTAGTGATATTGACGATTCCTTCTGTCTCATTCCATTCTACATAAAAGCCTGCTGCTTCCATGACTTCCTTCAATGGGAAGTAAGCCTGATTATCAATAGAAATGGCTCCTACCGGAACGGCAAATGCCTCTCCGTTTACAGTTGCTTCTGCACTGTCATATTTAATATCAATATAACTCTTTTCTCCGATCAGCATTAACAGAGAGGATTTATCCAGACTGTCACACCAGCTTGCTGATACATAATCACCAAGTTCTGCTGCCGGGAACATGATCTGACCATCCCTGATCAGTATCGGTCTTGAGGTAAATGCTTCCACACCTTCAAACAGTACCTTTACGTCACTGTTGCTTTCCTTCTGTAATAATTCAATAGAATCAATTGCAAAAGTACCATTTCCATCCACCGGATCCAGTCTGAACTGCTGTAATGTTCCGTACCATAACTGATTTACTTCAGGCTGAAGCAGAACATCAACATATTCTTCTGAATCACTTATTCCCACAGCCATGCATTGTGCCTGGCTCCAGCTTGGTTTTTCGTCTGTTCTGAAATACAGCATAAAGGTTGGAGCTGCACCTGTCTGTACCTTCATACGAATTTTAATATAAGGCACATCACCAATAGCTATATTTAAATTGTCCTTTGAATAAATCTTAGGGTCATTACCGGTTGTGGTTCCGCTTATTGCTCCGTCAGCAACCTGCAGATTTTCAACCTGTCCTCCGGCAGTCCATCCTTCTGCATTGCCC
>JAFTXF010000122.1 GCA_017461685.1 Lachnospiraceae bacterium | reverse complement strand
TTCCTTTCATTCATAAGCATGCGCGGTGGGACCTTGCTGTTCTGAGACACATAATAGATTTTCTTCAGTCGAAATTTAACCGAGTCAGCTCCTAAAAACACGAAGCCGTTACTTCACGTTTTCTTAACGGAGCATTCGGCTGAAATTTCTTTTCAGAAAACTATTATGTATCCGAATCAGTAAGTTCATCACCTGCGCATATGCTTATTTCACTCAATCTTTATTTTTACTTGATGCTCAAAAATCCGTCTGCACCATGTGCATACGCCGCAGCTATCACTGCTAAAAGATTTTTTCGCGAAAGCATCAGGTGAAAGTACGCAAGCGTCCTTTCCTGCAGATGCTTTCTATTTAGGCTGCTTGCCGATGTATGCTAAGATACCGCCGTCAACGTATAAGATGTGTCCGTTTACACCGTTGGAAGCTTCAGAAGCAAGGAATACAGCAGGACCTGTAAGTTCTTCAGGCTTTAACCAGCGGCCTGCAGGGGTCTTTGCGCAGATGAACTGGTCGAATGGGTGCTTGCTGCCATCCGGCTGAATCTCACGAAGAGGTGCAGTCTGCGGAGTTTCGATGTAACCAGGTCCGATACCGTTACACTGAATGTTGTATTCACCGTATTCAGAGCAGATATTTCTGGTAAGCATCTTAAGACCGCCCTTTGCAGCTGCGTATGCAGATACAGTCTCACGGCCAAGCTCACTCATCATAGAGCAGATGTTAATAATCTTACCGCTGCGTCTCTCCATCATAGAAGGAAGAACAGCCTTTGCACAGATAAACGGTGCATTTAAGTCAACATCGATAACCTGACGGAATTCGTCTGCGGTCATTTCATGCATAGGAATACGCTTGATAATACCTGCATTATTTACTAAAATATCGATTGGACCAACCTCAGCCTCAATCTTTGCTACCATATCCTGAACCATTGCTTCGTTGGTTACGTCACAAACATAGCCCTTTACATTTTCTACGCCTGCTTCTGCGTATGCAGCCAGACCCTTATCTACAAATTCCTGCTTAATGTCACAGAATGTAATCTTTGCGCCTGCTTCTGCATAAGCCTTTGCAATCGCAAAACCAATACCATAAGATGCACCTGTTACTAAAGCAACTTTGCCTTCCAAAGAAAAATTAATCATATCATATACTCCTTCTCTAATAAAATTTTCAGAAAGTTTCCAGAACTTTCCATACAACTTTAGTTTAACATTACTTTTTGCTTATTTCAAGATTAAATGTCGAACTTTCCGTCCTCCGGCTCTTCTTCAAAATAATCCCGATATTCCACATCAATCTGATGTCGCATACGCTTCATGCTGTAATACAAATGGTCTTTTAAGACTTCTTCTATTCTCTTAAAATCCTTTTGCTCAATACATGTTAAAAGCTCTTTATGTTCCTTGATAATTCTTGAAAAATCCGTTTCTGTTGTAAAATCCAGCATACGAAATCTGGTATAATATAAATCCTGTTTCTGCAGCATGTCCCACAATACAGTACGTTTGGTGGCTTCGAACCAAACGGCATGCATCTGCGAATCGATACGGTAAAACTGCTCAGGTGAGAAACCCGGCTCCTGCACTAACGCTTCCTGCTTGCGAATCAGATATCTGATATCCTCTAAGACCAAACCAGAAGCTGTCAAAGTAAAATCTCTCAGCACGCTGGTCTCTACGGCTACTCGCATATATATCATCTGCTTAATGTAATTCAGACTTAAAAGCGTGACGTATACGCCCTGATAAGGCACGTTTTTGACAAAGCCCTGCTCCTGTAAAAGTCGGATGGCGTCTCGCACCGGTGTCCGGGATACACCGAACTTTTCACAAATTTCTGCTTCCTTCAAAAGCTGCCCCGGCTTCAGTCGTAAGTCCAGAATATCACTTTTCAAGGATTCATATACCCATTCTTCGCGGCTTTTATACTGCTCCGCACCCATTAGCGTAACTCTGTAGCAGACAGATTATCCATATCATCAAATGCCTGGTTTTCACCACCCATTGCCCAGATAAAGGTATAATTGGTAGTTGCAGCAGCACAGTGAATGCTCCAGGACGGGCTGATTACAGCCTCTTCGTTCTGCATTACAATGTGACGTGTCTCGGTAGGCTCACCCATAAAGTGCATAACAATCTGATCTTCCGGCACTTCAAAGTATGCATAAACCTCCATACGGCGCTCGTGTGTATGACATGGCATGGTATTCCATACGCTGCCCGGCTCCAGACAGGTCATACCCATAGATAACTGACAGGTAGGCAATACATCCGGATGAATAAACTGATTGATGGTACGCTTGTTGGAATTCTCCAAAGAACCTAAATTTCTCTTAGCTGCGTCAGCAATAGAGATGAAGGTAGTCTTGTAGGAGCAATGTGCAGGTGCACTTACCATATAAAACTTTGCAGGTGTTTCTGCATCAAGGCTCTTAAAGGTAACCTTCTTGGTACCCTTTGTAATATACAGGCAGTCCTTGTAGCCTAATTCAAAGGTCTCATCATCTGCTACAATAACACCCTTGCCGCTGCCCATGTTGAAAATGCCGATTTCTCTTCTCTCCAGAAAATAATCAGTACCGAAGTTCTTCCAGCAATCGATGCCCTTATCGATGGAAACCTCTTCCTTTACAGGCATACAGCCTAAGGTAACCATACGGTCAACGTGAGAATATACAGCCACTACTTCATCTGCAACGAACAAATTCTGAATCAAAAACTCATCTCTTAATTCCTGCTGTGTGTAACGCTTTACATCTCTTTGGTTTGCGGAATAACGAATATCCATTCCCATAATCATACATCCTTTCTATGTAAAATCTTATTTTATATAATTTGTATAATTTGTATACAAATTTTTACAATGTAATTCTAGCATGATTTTCCACAAATTTCAAGCGTAATTATAGCCAAATCTGAAAATCATTTTTGTCAGGTTTAAACAAGAATATTTTTTTTAAAAAATGATTGTACTTTTCCCCAAAAAGGCATATTCTGTAATTATATATAGGTCTGAGAAACTTCGTGGCGGCCGGATAAAGCAATATATATTCTGCTTCAGGGACACTCTCGCTCCATGAAAATGCGTAGCGTGCATTGAACACTTAGTGAGCACATGGTGCGAACTTAGTGAGAAAGCATGCCTTGTGCTGTACTAAGCTCAGA
>JAFTXF010000121.1 GCA_017461685.1 Lachnospiraceae bacterium | reverse complement strand
TATTGAATCTCACTATGATATTCCTGAAGGGACTTCATATCGCCTTCCGGATTATTCTTAATATAGTGAATACCTTCTGCTGCCGCCTTGGCTGCTGCAACAGTGGTCATATAAGGAACCTTGCCTTTGATAGCAGCCTTTCTGATATAGCTGTCGTCAAATACGCTTTCCTTACCGGATGGAGAGTTGATAATCATATCAATATCGCCGTTGGTAATCAGGTCATTTACATTTGGACGGCCTTCAGAAAGCTTCTTTACTTTTTCTGCCGGAATACCTGCCGCTACGATGATGTCGCAGGTGCCGCCGGTAGCCATAATCTTGAAACCGTCATTTGCAAGGCTTCTGGCCACTTCTACAACCTCTGCCTTATCCTTGCGGTTTACAGAAATTAATACAGTACCTTCTAACGGAAGCTTGCTGCCAACACCCTCCTGAGCCTTGTAGAAGGCTTCGCCGTAAGACTTGGACATACCAAGCACTTCACCGGTAGAACGCATTTCAGGGCCTAAAATAGGGTCAACCTCCTGGAACATATTGAATGGGAAGGCAGCTTCCTTTACACCATAGTTCGGTATATTCTGTTCTTTTAAGTCCTTAATAGGTGATGGACGTCCTGTAAGTTCAGAAGTAATAATATCTGTTGCAAGCGGTACCATGCGGATATTACATACCTTGGATACCAACGGTACAGTACGGGATGCACGAGGATTAGCCTCTAATACATATACCTTGCCATTTTCAATAGCATACTGCATGTTCATAAGACCCCGTACATGCATTTCCTCAGCAATCTTGCGGGTATATTCCTTAATAGTAGCCACATTTTCAGGAGAAATGTGTGCGGAAGGAATGATACAAGCGGAGTCACCGGAGTGAACACCTGCAAGCTCGATATGCTCCATAACAGCCGGAACAAAAGCATGTGTACCGTCACTGATGGCATCTGCTTCACACTCTAATGCGTGATTTAAGAAACGGTCGATAAGGATCGGTCTGTCAGGAGTTACACCAACTGCAGCATTCATATACTGAGTAAGGCTCTCTTCATCATAAACCACTTCCATACCGCGTCCGCCCAAAACGTAGGAAGGGCGAACCATTACCGGATAGCCGATCTTATTGGCAATCTCAATAGCTTCTTCTACATTAACTGCCATGCCGGACTCAGGCATCGGAATCTCTAACTTGTCCATCATAGCACGGAATAAGTCACGGTCTTCCGCCAGGTCAATAACTGCCGGAGAAGTACCTAAAATCTTTACGCCGTTCTTCTCCAAGTCAGCTGCAAGATTTAACGGTGTCTGACCGCCAAACTGTGCGATAACACCCAGTGGCTTCTCTTTATGGTAAATACTTAATACATCTTCTAAAGTAAGCGGCTCGAAATACAGCTTATCGGAAGTATCGTAGTCTGTAGAAACAGTCTCCGGGTTACAGTTAACGATAATGGTCTCAAAGCCAAGCTTCTTAAGTGCCATAGCTGCGTGTACACAGCAATAGTCAAATTCAATACCCTGACCGATACGGTTTGGACCGCCGCCCAAAATCATAATCTTCGGCTTATCGGAAATAGGGTTCTTGTCCTCACCGTTGTAGGTGGAGTAATAATAAGCACTGTCTTCTGTACCGGATACATGAACACCTTCCCAGGTCTCTTCTACGCCAAGCTCGATACGGCGATTACGGATGAGATCCTCAGGAATTGCCAGAATCTGGCTTAAATACTTATCGGAGAAACCGTTTTTCTTGGCACTGATCAACGCTTCATCAGAAGGAATATAACCCTTCTTTGCAGCCAGCGCTTCTTCTTCCTCAACTAATTCCTTCATCTGTTCGATAAAGTAATGCTTAACCTTGGTAATTTCGTGAATTTCTTCTACGGTTGCTCCCTTACGAAGTGCTTCATACATGATGAAGTGACGTTCACTGGATGGAGTGATCAGTTTCTTTAATAAAGCATCCTTGCTTAATTTGTCAAAGTCCTTGGCATGACCCAAACCATAACGGCCTGTTTCCAGAGAACGGATAGCCTTCTGGAAAGCTTCCTTGTAGGTCTTACCGATGCTCATAACTTCGCCTACTGCACGCATCTGTGTGCCAAGCTTGTCTTCCACACCTTTGAACTTTTCAAATGCCCAGCGAGCAAATTTAATAACGATATAGTCACCGTCCGGAACATACTTGTCCAAAGTACCGTACTTACCGCAAGGAATATCCTTCAAAGTAAGACCTGCAGCCAACATAGCGGATACCAAAGCAATCGGGAAACCGGTAGCCTTGGAAGCTAACGCTGAGGAACGGCTGGTTCTAGGGTTAATCTCGATAACAATGATTCTGTCGGAAACAGGGTCATGTGCAAACTGAACATTAGTACCGCCGATAACCTCTACGGATTCAACGATTTTGTGTGCCTGCTCCTGTAATCTTCTCTGACAATCCTCAGAAATAGTAAGCATCGGAGCTGCACAGAAGGAGTCGCCAGTATGAACACCCAACGGGTCAATATTCTCAATCATACAAACAGTGATGATATTATTGTCAGCATCACGTACTACCTCTACTTCAAGCTCTTCCCAGCCTAAAATAGACTCCTCTACCAGTACCTGTCCAACCAAAGAAGCCTGTAAACCTCTGGAACAAACAACCTTTAATTCTTCTTTATTATAAACAAGACCGCCACCGGCACCGCCCATGGTGTAAGCAGGACGAAGAACAACCGGATAACCTAATTTATCAGCAATAGCCAGTGCCTCATCCACAGAGTAAGCAACTTCACTACGTGCCATTTCGATGCCCAGTGCATCCATAGCTTTCTTGAATTCAATACGGTCCTCGCCACGCTCAATAGCATCCACCTGAACGCCGATAACCTGTACGTTATATTTATCTAAAACGCCTGCCTGATGTAATTCAGAGCAAAGATTCAATCCTGACTGTCCGCCCAGATTCGGAAGCAGCGCATCCGGTCTTTCCTTTGCAATAATCTGCTCTAAACGTTCTACATTTAAAGGTTCAATATAAGTTACATCAGCTGTCTCAGGATCCGTCATAATGGTAGCCGGGTTGGAATTTACTAAAACGATTTCATATCCCAGCTTCTTTAAAGCTTTACAAGCCTGTGTACCTGAATAGTCAAATTCGCAGGCCTGTCCGATAATAATCGGACCTGAGCCGATAATCAACACCTTGTGGATGTCTGTTCTTTTTGGCATGATAATACTCCTCCTTAGTGTTCTGTTGAACAAATACTTCATGGTATTTCTCTTAATTTTATATTATATAATTTTTATCAAAATATCACAAGTAATTTCTTTATATTTTCTGCATTTATTAAAAAACAATTTTGGATATTTCAAGCTGTCAGCAGCAAAGAATGTCCGGAAGACTACTCTTTCCGGTGTAATCTGTTTATTCACCCAGCAAAATCCGCACACAATTCGAACCGTATGTCCGTTCCAATTCCCGAAGTTCTGTCACCTTCAGGGCTTCCTGCACATTAAAAAGTACTTTCTCAGTATCCAGATGACTGATAATCTCTACCAACAGGTAATCTCCGGCTTCGTAAATATAGTCCCCTGCCAAAACTCCCACATTACTCTCGTATACTACACCAACATTGTCACATTGCGCCAAAATAGAGATTTCCTCAGCGCTTTCATTATAGCTTCCGTCCGGGATAATAAAAACGCAGTCTGTACCGGCCGGAACCTGATAAGTTTCCTGACCGCCTGGATTTAAATATCCGGGTGTATTTCTGAAATAATTGTTGGCAATCATCAGTATACCTGCTGCCAAAACCAATGTACAAATACCAATTGTATTCCTCGAAATAGGTTTTATCTTCCAACGGGTTGTCCATGCCTGAGATAACCTGAATTTGCCCAAACGGAAACCATCGACCAGACACATAACCGAATAAAATAATGTACACACAAACATAATACACCAGAAAGGATATGTACACATTACATACCGGTCTGTTAAAAACGGTGATATCTGGCCTACTACAAATGTATAAACAACCACAGGTACTGCTGTCAGACAAATTTTGAAAAAAGGCAGACTTCTTTTCAGGATGATTTTCCAAAATATCAGACAAATTATCACTCCGAGCATCAGAGCAACAACAGCCAAAAGTGTGT
>JAFTXF010000120.1 GCA_017461685.1 Lachnospiraceae bacterium | reverse complement strand
TCCTTCCCATACGATGTTTGTGATTACCACGGACGGACAGGAAAATGCCAGCAGACAGTATGATCTGGACAGGGTGAAAAAGATGATAGAGCATCAGAAGAAAAAGTACGATTGGGAATTCCTTTTTATCGGTGCCAATATCGATGCGGTGCAGACCGCTGCTGCCTTTGGCATTGAGAAAAATCGTGCAGTAAATTATAATGCAGACAGCCAGGGGACCCGGGTGTTGTACGAAACACTTAGTGCACCGATTTGTGCTATGCGTGCCAATAAGGCGATTTCTGATGACTGGAGCCGGGATATTGATAAAGATTTTCAAAATAGAAAAAGCAGATAAAACATTTTTGAATTTGAACAAGCATATAATGATTATAATTAAAGCTAATTGGAACAATGGAGTTTAAATGAAGCAAGCAAATCGTAATATGAACAGTCAAATGATAAACTGTCTGAAAATGTTTCTTTTCACCACACTGGCAGCTGCCCTGACAGCAGCAGTATTACTGTTATTATCCGCAATTTTATTGGAAAAGCTGGGCCTGACAAGTGACCAGGCACAGTTACTGATATTTGCTGTTTACATACTCAGCGGCCTGGCAGCCGGGCTTATTGCCGGGAAATGGCAAAGAGAGCGCAAATTTATGTGGGGCGCACTGGCCGGCATTGTATGGCTGGCAGTGGTGTTTATCATAAGCCTGTTCATGAACGGGGCGGCCATTGATGCGAAGGAGCTGTTCCCAGCCTTTGCTTGCATGGTGGGCGGCGGCATGCTTGGGGGTATGTTGGCGTAAAGAGGCAGGAAAGCATAAAGCATGTAGAAAGTCCGAGAGAAAACACTAAAAAACAAGAATATTCTTTACAAGAAAGCATAATTTGGTTATAATAATTATACATTTCATTCAAGGCGGGGCGAGTCCATCGCCCCTTTTTAGTTAGGACGTGTCCGGCGAAGCCGGACCACATTTATTGTTCAAGGCGGATATTTCCGCATGGTATCATCAAGGATAAAGGCATTGGGCCGGGATGGAGTTTAGGATGAAGAAATCACACGGTATCATTACGATTATTTTGACGTTGGCACTGATTTTTGTATGTGCATATCAGGCTCTGGTGGGCTTTGGCGCAGGGGGATCCAGTGCTTCGCAGATTAAGCAGGGACTGGATTTGGCAGGCGGCGTCAGCATTACATATGAGGTAGTAGGTGAGGAAGAACCCAGCGCCGAGGATATGGCAGATACCAAAAAGAAGCTGGAGCAGCGTGTGCAGACATACAGCACGGAGGCCATTGTTTATCAGGAAGGTTCCCGCAGATTCAGTATTGAAATTCCGGGCGTGACGGATGCGGATGCCATTCTGGCAGATTTGGGCCGTCCGGGTTCTTTGTATTTTATTGCGGAGACAGACAGTAAAGGAGAGGCCAATTATGCCATTCAGCTTGTTCAGGCAGAGGCTGCTTCTGAAGGTGCTGTAGGGTATGAGTTTGTTCTGCTGAAGACCATTGAAGAATTAGAAGCAGACGGTTCTGTCGTATTATACGGTACGGATGTTGCAGATGCACAGGCAGGCAGTATTCAGACCAACATCGGCAGTGAGTTTGCGGTTAGTCTTACTTTGACGAAGGAAGGTGCAGAAAAGTTTGCGGTTGCCACAGCCAAGGCTGCAGGCAAGGAGTCCATCGGCATTTATTATGATGGAAGCTTTGTCAGTGTACCTCAGGTAAATGCAGCCATTACAGACGGCGTAGCACAGATTACGGGTATGAGCGGCTACGAAGAGGCAGAAGCGCTTGCCAGCACCATTCGCATTGGAGGTCTCAGCCTGGAATTAGAAGAGGTATACAATAAAGTCGTAGGAGCCCAGCTTGGCGGTGAGGCTTTGGAGAAGAGTATTTTTGCAGGAGCAGTCGGCCTGTTGATTATTATTGTGTTTATGATTGCGGTGTACTATCTGCCGGGCCTTTGTGCTGCACTGGCGCTGCTATTGTATGTACCGTTTATCGTTGTGCTGCTGCACGGCTTTGATATGACACTGACTTTGCCGGGCGTGGCAGGTATTATTTTGTCCATCGGTATGGCAGTGGATGCCAATGTGATTATTTTTGCCCGTATCCGTGAAGAACTGGCTACCGGCAAGACGGTCAAGTCCTCTGTGAAAATCGGCTTTAATAAGGCATTTTCTGCGATTCTTGACGGTAATGTGACTACTTTGATTGCGGCACTGGTGCTGATGATTATGGGCAGCGGTGTGGTAAAGGGCTTTGCGCAGACTTTGATATTAGGTATCGTGCTCTCCATGTTTACTTCTTTGGTCGTAAGCAGACTTTTGGTAAATGCTCTGTATGCATTGGGACTTAAGAGCGAGAAGCTTTACGGTGTGGGCAAGGAGCCCAAGACCTTTGATTATATCGGTCGCGGAAAGCTTTTCTTTGCAGGCAGCGGAGTTGTGATTCTGGCAGGCATTATCATGATGTTTGTAAATATGGGAAGCATTGGCGGAGCATTTAATTACGGTCTGGAGTTTAAAGGTGGTACCTCCACTAGTATTATTTTTAATGAAGGCATGACCTTGGAAGAGGTAAATGCGGATTTGGTTCCACTGATTCAGGACATTACAGGTGACGGCAATATTCAGCCTCAGGTGGTAGACGGCAGTAAAGAGGTTATTGTCAAAACCAGAACCCTGTCCCAGGAAGAGCGTTCAGAATTGACGGACGCACTGGTGGCAGCGTATAGCGTAAATCCGGAGCTGGTTACCTCGGAAACCATTAGCTCCACCATCAGCAATGAGACCAGAAAAGAGACGATCATTGCGGTACTGGTGGCAGTTGTCTGTATGCTGATTTATATTCGTTTCCGCTTCAGCGATATTCGTTTTGGTGTCAGCAGTGTGGCTGCTCTTATACACGATGTGCTGGTTGTACTTGCATTCTACGCATTTACACGCATTACAGTGGGCAATACCTTTATCGCCTGTGTACTGACGATTGTGGGTTATTCCATTAACGCGACCATTGTTATTTTTGACCGTATCCGCGAAAATATGGACAATGCAAAGCGGAAGATTGATTTGAAGGAAATCGTAAACAGTTCCATTGCGCAGACTTTATCCAGAAGTATTTTTACTTCACTGACAACCTTTGTCATGGTAGTGTGCCTGTATATTTTCGGTGTTACTTCTATCAGAGAGTTTGCATTACCGCTGATGGTTGGCATTGTGTGTGGCGCCTATTCCTCTGTTTGCCTGGCAGGCAGTATGTGGTATTATTTGCGTAATAAATTTGTACCGAAGGTGGAAGAGGAGGAGTAGAGTTTGGTATATATGGGAGTATCCGGAGATTGAAGAGAAGATGGAAGAACTCCTGCAGATTTCATCAAAGAAAGCTTCTCGAGTAAAATTCAAACGATTGGGTGCTGTGGCAGCGGTATTGCTGGTGGCCGTGGGGGTATTCAATAGAGAAGATAGAAAAGTAAACGAACGCTTGAAAAACAAACTTCCAATTAAATAAAGTATATAGAAGTCAGACTGTCAAACAGGCGGTCTGTTTTTTTACACAAATCTCAAAGCTTGCAAGCTAGAGCCTGTATGGGTCGAAAGTCTGCAGGCGAGGAGAGAATAACGGCAGTTTGGTTGTAAAAAGTGCACAAAAATCAGGCGATATAATAAATATACTTGGCGATTGACACAAAAATATCAAAGTAGTATTATTATATTAGATGACATCGGGAGATTACAGATGTCAAAAACAGGAGGTATTTTTTATGGCAAATCGTTTCATATTGAACGAAACATCTTATCATGGCGCAGGTGCCATTCAGTCAATCGTTACAGAGGCTACAGGCAGAGGTTTCCGAAAGGCTTTTGTTTGCTCTGACCCTGATTTAGTAAAGTTCGGCGTAACTGCAAAGGTTACCGATTTATTGGATGCAGCCGGATTGGCATATGAGCTTTATTCTGATATTAAGCCAAATCCAACCATTGAAAATGTACAGAACGGTGTTGCAGCATTCAAGGCAGCAGAAGCTGATTACATAATTGCTATCGGCGGCGGTTCTTCTATGGATACTGCCAAGGCAGTAGGTATTATTATCAATAATCCTGAATTCGCAGACGTTCGTTCTTTAGAGGGTGTTGCACCTACCACAAAACCTTGCGTACCGATTATCGCAGTTCCTACTACTGCAGGTACAGCAGCTGAGGTTACGATTAATTACGTTATCACTGACGTGGAAAAGAACCGTAAGATGGTATGTGTTGACCCGCACGACATTCCGATTATTGCAATTGTTGACCCGGATATGATGTCTACTATGCCGAAGGGATTGACCGCAGCAACAGGTATGGATGCTTTGACACACGCAATTGAAGGTTACATAACTGCAGGCGCCTGGGAATTATCTGATATGTTCCACATCAAGGCTATCGAGATTATTGCGAAGAGCTTACGAGGAGCTGTTGATAATACACCGGAAGGCAGAGAAGGTATGGCACTTGGACAGTACGTTGCAGGTATGGGCTTTTCTAACGTAGGTTTAGGTATTGTTCACTCTATGGCACATCCGCTCGGTGCATTATATGATACTCCGCACGGCGTTGCCAACGCGATTATCTTGCCTACCGTTATGGAGTACAATGCACCGGCAACCGGTGAGAAGTACCGTGAAATCGCCAGAGCAATGGGTGTTAAGGGCGTTGATGATATGACTCAGGAAGAGTACAGAAAAGCAGCTATCGATGCTGTTAAGAAGTTATCTGAGGATGTTGGTATCCCTGCAGACTTAAAGGATATCGTAAAAGCAGAGGATGTTCCGTTCCTTGCACAGTCTGCTTACGATGACGCTTGCAGACCGGGCAATCCGAGAGAGACCAGCGTAGAAGAGATTACGGAACTGTACATGAGCTTGCTGTAATCGCCGGTTGATATGTATAGTTTAATAGTCAGGTTCCAAGTTTGATATTTAGGCTCCAAACGACTGATACATTCGGTTGTTTGGAGTCTTTTTCAGTCAATCGAAATAGTAACCAGGTTGACTAAGGTAAAGGTTAATGGTAAGATAATAGTAAAATTGCATGTGACAAAGGATAGGGCCAAAAGACAATGCAAATGAGAAGATATACGATTATCATAGTAGGAATTTGCCTGATGATGGCAGGTGTGATGGGATTTACTTTTGCCAAGGGCAGCCGGCCGGTGGTCGGCAGTGAAGTTGCATCAGAGTTTGCGGCGGCAGACGAGGCAGTATCGGATAGTGAGGCGACAGAAGAGACAGTGGCAGACCGTATGACAATGGACGAGGCAGTGTCAGACAGCATGATGACGGACAAGGCAGTATCGGAGCGTGAGGCGACAGACGAGGTGGTGCCAGATGGTTCAGCAGAAGATTCGGTGTCAGAGCGTGTGACGGCAGAAGGGGAAGCAGCAGAAGAGCCGGGGACAGAGAGTGTGGCAGTGAACGGAGAAGCGGCAGAAGATTCGGTGTCAGAGAGTCTGAAGGCAGAAAAGGAAGCGACAGAAGATACGGCAGCAAAAAACTTTGAATCAGAGTATGTAGCGGGCGAAGAGGTGAACTCAGAGTATACGGGAATAGAATCTGACCGTATGGAAGATGTAGATGAAGATTTAGAAGACGAGAGTGAAAAAGAGGAGCCTTCGGGGATAGGAATCGGTTTACAGGTAGATGAAGTGACGATAGACTTACCGGGTGTGGAGAATTCTTACGAGTTATTGTTTGTCAGCGATATGCATATTCTTACCGTGGACGAGTCTGTGTACGAAGACCATATTCCGGTGGCACAGAATCGTTACGAGAATATGTTTCGTTCAAGCACCGGTACTTATTCCAAAGATACCTGGAAAGCGCTTTCTTCTGTGATAGATGATTGGCAGGCAGATGCTTTGATTATGGGAGGGGATATGATGGATTTTGTATCTCCGGGCAATGTAGCTCTGTTTCAGGAAGGATTAAATCAAATTAGTACCCCATATATGTATTTGAGGGCTGACCATGACCTGGGTACCTGGTATTCGGCTTCCCTTACAGAGGAAGATGCTCTGGAGCTTCATAGAGGTATCTGTTCTTATGAGGATATGTATGTAATGGAGTTTCAGGATTTTTATGTGCTGGGGTGGAATAACAGCACAGGTCAGCTGACTGAGGCGGGACTGGCAACGGCGCAGGATATTTGGGATGATGGTAAGCCGATTATTCTGGTGACGCATGTGCCGATTAATTCTATCGTGGATAACGGGCTGGCGGAGACTGCTGCAAATATAGACCCTCAGGGCAGAGTAAAGCTATGGGGATATGATTGCCTGTATCAGCCGGGCGAGTATACCACAGCAACTTTTTTGGAAATGCTTTATGATGCGCAAAGTCCTGTAGAAGCTGTTTTAAGCGGTCACCTGCATTTTAAGTACACGGTGCCGCTTACGGAACAGACTATGGAATACGTGTTTGCACCTGCCTTCGCAGGCAATATTGCAAAGATAGAGGTGCATTAGTAGGTTTATTCGGCGGTAAAGAGCTGTTTGCGAGCAAGAATTCCGGCAAGGATGACAAATACGCAAATGGCCAGCTTGCTTACGGTATAATGACTGTAAGCGTCGTTACAGGCATCCACGATATCGGAATGGAAGAGAAGATACGAGTCCCGGCCTTCTGTACCGATATAAACGGTGGTTTTTACCGGCTGAATGATGGCAATATCATTGGATGAAAGGATATTGGATTCGGCAAAAAAATCAGTGGCATCCAGAGAAGTCTGTACAAAGCCGGCACTGCACAGCTCTACGCGTTCTATACCAATTAAAGCATCGCTTTGGGAAAAATCCAGTCGAAGACCTGTGAGGGTTTCACAAAGCTCTTTCGAAAAAAAGATATCCGCCTTGCCGTCATACACTGTGGCATCAAGGCGCTGACTGTCACTATAAACCGGATTTGCTGCGGTAGTATAGTAGGCGGCGCATTCCGTATAGGCGGAATCAGCAGAAAAATATATTTTTAAGTGCAAATCCGTACATTGAAATGGATAAAAAATAAATAAGCCCATAATAACTACAGTGATCACTACAAGAAGGAGTGTTTTTAGATTCTTTTTCATAGGTATCCTCTTTTGTAATATTTTATAGTTTAAGTATAGGGGCAATGAAATAATATTTCAAGTTGTTTTTTAGCACAAATGGGTTAAAATAGTATACATTGGGAAAATAAAATCTGTTTCCAATGAAAGGAAGATAAAGCGGGCAGTAAAATTTAAAAACAGGAATATTTTGATTAAGGAGGAAGCAAGCATGTTACAAAAGAAAGGGCAGGGAGGAAGCATAGCATTGTTCGCCGTAGTGCTGGCATTTATTACATATTCCTTTTCTATCGCAGAATTACAGAATAATATGTCTGATTTTGCCGGACATGTATATACATATATTCCACTGTTAAGGGGTGAGGAGAGCTTGGAAGGTTGGATGGCAGTGCCATACTTAATGTGGCATTTGTGTGTAATTTTACTGGAAAGCCTGACTCCGATACCGCTAGAAGCTGCGGTGGCCTTTACGAGCTGTTTTTTTGCTGTTTTCAGTTATTATGTGCTTTGCTGGATGCTAACATGTGTGCAGAAGCGTTATTTTTTGGATATGACTCCGTTACAGATTGGAGTTATTGCATTTTCCCTGTCTATTATTCAGCCGGTGTGTATGTATTGGTTTGATACCGGCAGTCAGTATTTGGGGCAGTTTTCCATCAATCCGCTGCATAATCCTACCCATATGTGTGTGAAGCCTTTTACGTTGCTGTGTCTATGTTTTACCTATGATATTTTGGAAAAGTACTGTAATCCGGGGCATCAAGGCATGTTTATTGACGTTAGCAAGAATTTGAAAAAAGCATACATCAGCCTTTCCGCAACTTTGCTGCTATCCTGCATGGCAAAACCTGTTTTTGCAGAAATGTTTATTCCTGCAGTAGGATTTATTATGCTTTTTACGTGGCTTGGGCATGTGTTAAAGAAGGATGGAATGGCTAAAGCATATTTTAACAAATGTCTGATAATGCTTTTGGTAAGCGCTCCGGCACTGGTGTATATTTTGGTTCAGTTTTTGGCATATTTTATTTTTGGCGGAAGCTACGGTGGTGACGGAAGCCATCTAATGATTACGGAATGGATGCAGGTTTGGGAAATGTATTCTGAAAATGTGACGGCGTCAATTGCCTTAGGCATGGGTTTTCCATTGCTGGTATTGGCATTAAATGCAGGGTATTTTCTGAAGGATACTTTTGGACGGCTGGCACTTTCCGGCTATGTCGTTGGACTGTTGGAGGCTGCGCTTTTAGGAGAGAGTGGTGGTAAGATTACACACGGTGATTTTTTGTGGCCGATGATGTCCGGTATGACTTTGCTTTGGGTGGTAGCGACACTGCGTCTTCTTGTATTGGAGCAGACACAAAATAAAAGCCGCCTGCAGCGGATTTGCATACAGGCAGCCTGGTTCGTATTTTATTTATTTGTATTATTTGGCTTTATTTTTCTGTGGGATACTTTTAAGCAATAAGTGAGCTTGCAGACAAGTTTATTTGCAGACAAGTCCATTTGTAGATAAGTCCATAGGAGAGACTTGTACGGCTATTCAGTTGGTTCACTTGTAGATAAAGCCACGCCGTTAACCTGGATATTGCTTCCTACCTCGATTAGCAGATATTTGCGGCCGTCAATGACCTTGGTCTCCACCAAATCGGAGCGTTCCGGGTTGACCTTGATAACAACATCAGGGGTTTTTACTTCAAATTTGCGGGTTTCGGTAATATTATTGGCCAGTAATTCACCGGCGGCACCGATGGTATCATCATAGTGTTTGTCAAAGGTTTCTAACTGTTCATTGGGGACACCGCTCTTGGCAAGCACATTTTTGACCTCTGACTTGTCCAATATAAGTGGTGCAGGGTCTTCTGCATGCTCTTCAATCATATCATAAAGGGTTTCATGGATATTGCGAAGTACCTCCAAATCCCTTTCTTCTCCCAGGGTTTCTGTCACAATTGTCTGGAAGGCTTCCTTCTGAAAACCTGCCGGAATCGGCATGGTACAGCCAAGAAACGTGTACACGAAATCTTCAAACGGCTTCTCGCTGTCCTTGGTAAAGTACAAGCAGCTATGCAGGTCAGTGCTTCTGTCATTGAAAGCCGGAAACAGGAAAGCATTGATCGGTGCATCCACAATCCAGTCACAGATGCGATTGCGGAAAACATTGTCTGCCGGCTCATAGGTTAATCCCGGCTTAGACTGTTTAACCGGGCAGAGAGCACAGAATATGTAATGGTATACTTCGGTGGAAGCATCCTCCATGTCAAGCCCGTCGCTGGTACGTCCCGGCACGTCATAGTTGCAGTCAATGACCAGAATCAAATAATTCTGGGTATAAGGGTATGCCTCGATAATCTTATCATAAAATTGCTCCAAAAGCTCGTCATCCTCTAAATGGCTGTCGCGAACTTCTAAAAGAAATTGCTGGGTACCGTCTGAAAACTCTGCTTCCAAAGGAAATTCCAGGTTAATAAGATTCTTGCCGAGAGTTCCTGACAAGCCTTTTCGTAAAATTTGATAATATCTGGTAGCATCTTCCTCCGGCAAGGATAAAAAGGCCTCGCGCATCTTAGTAATTTTGTCCTTCTCGCCGCCAACATAGCAGGCGCATATTTTTGAGATTGTGCAGTTTGTTTCGGAAAACTGCTTTTTAATTTCGCTGATTTCTGTTTTTATCATGAAAATATCCTCCGTATCGACAAAATCATTTTAATATATTTTTGCTTTAAGGGCAAGCAAAAAATGCTCTGCCGTCAAGTGCCCGGTCTATGCACGGGACAATTCAGAATGGCAGAGCATATAAATGCTTAGGAAATACTATATTCCTAAAAGATAAGAAGGTTTTTTGTCAATTCCTATGTGGTTAACGTTGTGTCAATTTGTCTAATTCTGCTTTTAAACGTGCATTTTCCGATAAAGCCTGTTGAAGAGCAGTAGTCTTTTCAGCAAGGGCAGAATCCTTCTCAGCGAGGGCAGAATCCTTCTCGGCGAGGGCAGCAGTTTTCTCAGCAAGCGCACAGGCTTTCTCAGCGAGAGCGGCTTCCTTTGCAGCCAGTCGTGCATCTAATTCTGATAAAGCCTTTTCGTACTTCATTTCAAGAATATCAATATCCAGTAATAAAGATTCATCCGTCATATCGTTTAACTCCTTCATTTCTGCATAGTGTGCATAAATGTAGTTGTAAAGCTGCTTGGTAAGCCGACGCAGCTTGTAAGCATCATTTATGCTGATATTACCAAGTTTAAAGTTGGTCTCTATACTGCCAAGTATATCATGTTCGATCAGGTTTTGCAATGCCATCAGATTATCAGGTCCACGGTCCTTTTCCAGAAGCTTCCGTAGCTTAAGCAGCTGGAAGGGAATAAGGATAACGAGCTTTTTATTATTGAGTTCCTCAAGTGAAGTCTCCTGATATTTGAATACAGGTACATGATAATCAAAATAGCCCTGGGTTCCAAAATCGAGACGCAGTGTACATATATCTGGAATATCTTTTGTATTGTAGAGATAAATTATCTTAGGTTCAGGGAAGACAAGCGTATAATAACTTGCATTGGATGAGCGATTAGTGTCCGCATGGTGATAACCGTAATCAAATACACGGAATATAATATCCTCGTCCTTCTCCATCTGGGCTTCTATATGGTAACTGTAACGCCCATTGATGGTAAGAATGGTATCTGCCAGGGTGCGGCGCAGCTCGGTGTCTATAAACTCGGTCCAATTATAAGTAATGGTGCTATCCTCCGGATAGTTTGTTTCAAAGAGTCCGTTAATAAGATTTATAACAGACTGGGAGGACAAGGTCAGAATCTTCTTGAAGACCTTATCAAAGATTTGTGTAATTTGTTCAGTCATAATCGTTCCTCTACAATAAGTATGTAAGGAATTCAAACAAAACCTTCTTATGAGTAATATTATACAACAAAAACCGACGTTTGTCACTAGTATATCGGTTACGAAATAACTGGACCGAATTGCTTGTCTATTTTCCTGATTGCACATATCAAAAATCCTCAGCGATGCCCGCATCGCCTACGTTTTTTGATATGCACACTCAGAAAAATATCCTGCGTAATTCGTCCAGTTATTTACGAACCGATATACTAGATATTTACAAAAAAAGTTGGTAAAAAAGCAAATATGTTTGAAGATACATAACAACAAAGAAATAAAAAGAGCGATACAAAAAAGTATACAGTTAAGTACGAACAAGGCAATTGGCTGTAAATTTTTTGCCTTGTTGTGGCAATTTATAAATCGACAGGGGATTGATTTTAAGTTTTAATAGTATATAATAGAAATAGAAGTGTTACATGTATTGTAGGATACAAAGAGGAAATAATATGCGATTACTGAAAGACATCAATTACAAGAAAATGATTACTAACCGAATCACAGTAACAGCAATCATGATTTTGCTGGAGCTTGCACTTTTGCTGGGGATTTTTTGGCGCGCAGTTCAATATTCCTGGTTTATTATGGGTGCATTTTCTTTGTTAAGTATGTTGTATGTATTTTATCTGGTGATTAAGGATGATAATGCATCTTATCGAATCGGTTGGATTTTACTGATTGCATTTATACCGCCTTTTGGCGCCTTTCTTTATATGCTTTGGGGGGATAAAAAGCCGAGTAAGAAACTGCAGGCCAGACTGAATTTTTCTTATCTGGCCATGGATAAATATTTAGAAGATAATGAAGAGACCTGTAAGGCCTTGGCGGAGGTGAGCCACAGAGCAGTGGCCACGGCCAGATACATCAAAAAAACGTCCCGTTACCCGGTACACCGTAATACCCATGTGACCTATTATTCCATTGGAGAGGCCATGTTTGAGGCTATGCTCGAGGACATGAGAAAGGCAGAGCACTTTATTTTCCTGGAATTTTTTATTGTACAGGAGGGTGAGATGTGGGGCCGTATGCTGGAGGTGCTTTTGGAAAAGGCACGTGAAGGCGTAGAAATTCGTATGCTTTATGATGACATGGGATCTGTGGCACTATTGCCTTTTGGGTATTCTGATAAGCTGGAGGAGATGGATCCACACATTAAGTGCATCCCGTTTAATCCGGTTGTGCCGTTTTTGGCCATGGTAATGAATAACCGTGACCATCGTAAGATTTTGGTGGTGGACGGACATATCGGTTATACCGGCGGTGTAAATTTGTCAGACGAATATATCAATGCCGTACAGCGATTCGGGCATTGGAAGGATACCGGCGTACGGCTGGCAGGAGACGGTGTATGGAATCTGACGGTTATGTTTATGGAAATGTGGAATGCCTGCAGTGAGTTTAAGCTGTCACCGGAATTGTACGGTGTAGATGCATATCCACATCAGAAACCAGAGGTCAGAGAGGGCTTTGTGCAGCCTTACGGAGACGACCCGTTAGATGATGAAAGAGTGGGTGAGGACGTATATTTGGAGATTCTGCACCAGGCCAAGAAATATGTATATATTATGACGCCATATTTGATCCTGGATGACGAGATGAAGCATGCTTTGGTGATGGCGGCCAAGCGTGGCGTGGATGTGCGTATTGTGACACCGGGAATACCGGACAAAAAAATCGTATTCCGGCTGACCAGAGCAAACTATCTGCCGCTTTTAGAGGCGGGGGTAAAGATTTATGAGTATACCCCGGGCTTCGTACATGCGAAATCCTTTATCTGTGATGATACGGTAGGTGTTGTGGGTACCATTAATCTGGATTATCGAAGCCTGTATTTGCACTTTGAATGTGCGGTATGGATGTATCGGGTGCCTGCATTAGAGGATTTGAAACGGGATACATTGGAGACTATTGAAAAGTCGCAGATGGTGTACAGGGAAGATGTGCATACCAGTGGACTGAAGGCTATGTTTGACGGGCTGCTTCGCGTTATGGCACCGTTGTTGTAATAATTAGGTGGGCATTTGTGAAACTCTGCGGCAGTCAGCCGGAGTGATATATGTTCCGATAGAGGGGCCTTGAAAAGCGCCGGTCCTTAGCGAAGCAAGGTGATAACCGCAGTCTGAGCTTAGTACCGCTGCAGCTTTTCACGGAGTGGAAACGTCCCCGAGACGGAATATATATCATTCCGGCTGACTGCCACAGAGTTTCACAAATACCTAAAAACATAAGTATTGTGAAGGGAAAATCATTATGCAGTTTAAAATCGTAAGAGCAGTTCCTGCGGATGTGCAGGAATTAAATCACATTATGGAAACGGTAACGGCCGGTATGGAGAAGGCGGAGTGGTTTATCAGTGATGACATGGCATATATCAAGCAGCATATCGGCAATGTACCTTTGGCAAAAGAGGACTCTGGATTTATCTTAAAGGCAGTAGTAAAGGAGCAGGATACAGAGCGTATTGCGGGTTTTTTTATGGCGGATTTTTCGGGAGTCACGGAGCGTAATCTGGGAACTTATTTACAGATGCCAGGAACGGAGCTGGAACTGGTAGCGCATATGGATTCTGTGGTGATCTTGCCGGAATACAGAGGACACGGTCTGCAGTGCCGGTTTATTGAGGCTGCAGAAGCAATCATTGAAAGGGAGACGGATTACCGTATTTTACTGGCTACCGTACACCCTGACAATAGGTACAGCCTGCGGAATGTTGTGGACAAGGGCTACCAGGTGGCGGCGGAGATAGTGAAGTCAGGTGTTTACCGCAGATATATTTTGAAGAAGGAGATAGCTTGAGATGGCAGAGCAGTTAACCAGGAAAGATGTAGAGCGTATAGAGGCAGAAATAGAGCACAGAAAGCTGGTAGTGCGTCCGGCATGTCTTGAGGCAGTGAAGGAAGCCAGAGCCCAGGGCGATTTAAGTGAAAATTTTGAATATTATGCTGCAAAGCGTGAGAAGAATAAAAACGAAAGCCGCATCCGTTATCTGGAAAAGGTTCTAAAATTTGCGCATGTGATTGAGGATCGCTCCGGAGAAGATGAGATTGGTTTGGAAAATACAGTGACGGTTCGTTTTGAGGATGACGGCAGTTTGGAAACATACCGGATTGTCACGCCCATCAGATGTAATTCTCTGGAAAACAAAATCAGCATCGAATCCCCTATCGGTAAAGCACTATTGGGGCACCGAAAAGGAGACCGGGTAGAAATTTCCCTGCCAAACGGGGGAAGCTATTTTGTCTTGGTAGAGGCAGTGGAGAATACAGTGGATGACGGCACTGACAAAATTCGCAGTTTCTAGCTTGTATTTTAGTGAAAAATATTGTATAATAAATTAGTTAGATTTCTAATGCAAAGGAGAATACAATGGCTTTATTAGATACATGGCACAAAATTGCCTATGATGAGACAATGGATCAGGGCAGCCTTCAGAGATTCTGGGCTGTTTATTTCGACAAAGAGACCGAGATTTACAAGGAGATTTTAAAGAATCCAAATGAAGTTGTAAAGGGCACAGTGAAGGAACTGGCTGAGAAGTTCGGCGTAGATATCATGACTATGACCGGTTTCCTGGATGGTATCAATGATTCCTTGAAGGCGGCAAATCCGATCGATACTATGGAAGAGGATACCCAGGTTCAGTTAGGTTATGACACAGAGCTTTTATACAAGAACATGGTAGCAGCAAAGGCCGACTGGCTGTATGAATTAGAAGAGTGGAATGCTATTCTGGATGAGGACAGACAGAAGGAGCTTTACAAAGAGCAGAAGTCTTCTACCACTATTGTAAAGGAAGCAAAGGTTTATCCAAATGACCCATGTCCATGCGGTTCCGGTAAGAAGTACAAGAAGTGCTGCGGACGCAACTAATTATTGCATACAAGTAGAGAAGGACCTATGCAGGACGCAGTTTTTGTATCTTGCATAGGTTTTTTGGAGAAGTTATGTCAGAGAGAGTATTAAAGGCCAGAGAGAATTTTCTAAAAGGGTACAATTGCGCCCAGTCTGTATTTGTGGCATTTGCAGATTTACTTGGTATGTCAGAAGAAGAGGCTGCTGCTTTCAGTTCTCCTTTTGGCGCAGGCTTTGGCCGTATGAGAGAAGTGTGCGGAACAGTCTCCGCCATGACCATGCTTTTGGGCTTCTTCGAAGGCAATGCGGATCCTTCCGACCAGGAAGGCAAGACACGCATTTATACCAGAGAAAGAGAGCTGATAGCATATTTCTTAAAAGAACAGAAAAGCATTGTGTGCAGGGAGATTTTGGGACTGGAAAAAGGGCAGGAGGAGCCACCGGCACCCAGCGAGCGCACATTGGCGTATTATGAGAGCAGACCGTGTCTGGGCTGCGTGGAAACAGCCGCCAAAATTATAGAGGAGCATATTCTTCCGTGAAATGGGAGAATTGCTCCTCTTTTTAAGTAGTCGGCCACTGAGTTTCGCAAACACCTGAAGTTGTAGGAAATATATTTTACATGAGTGCCGTTTGAGTTAACCATTTTTCTTTGATAAAATGCAGGGTGAAAAGCACTGCACGCAGTACCCAATCGGCGATCATAGCTATCCATACACCAAATATTCCAAGTCCCACTCCGGGAATCGTCAGAGAACATATAGTGACACTTTCAAGGGACAATATGTATGCCAGACCCACACGAACACTCCACATGGAGACGGTGGATACGATGAGGGAATACCAAACATCACCCGCAGATCGGAATATGCTGGGAAATATGAAAGCAGGGGGGCGTATAAGTGATGTACACACCGCATGAAACAGGGTTAGCTGCAGAGCAAGCAGAGTTCCCTTTTCTGATAAATCGTATACACCGATGATAGGGCTTGCCAATACAAACAGCAGAAGCGAAACTGCCCACATGGATACATAGGTCCACAGCAATAGGGTTTTGGAATATTTTTTTGCCTGTTCTTTTCACCTGCTCCTACACATCGTCCCACTACTGTAACAGCACAGTTTTGTATGGCATTGCTGGGCATATACAGATAGTTAGCAAGGGTGTTCGCCACAGAGTTTGCTGCGATTGAGGCGGTTCCCATGGATGAAATAAGTACTTGGGTCACAAGACGACCGAATTGAAACATACTGCTTTCGAGTCCGTGTGGTACACCGATATGAAGAATCTTCTTGATCACGTTAAAATCAGGACGGTAAGAAAACAGGTTTTCAATATAGACATCATTTTTTCGATTGTGGAGAAGCAATATCATTATCACGGAACACAGAATACGTGATATCAGTGTTGCCAATGCAGCACCGGCAGTGCCCATCTCAAATCCAAAGATAAATAATGCATTCCCGGCGATGTTGATCGCATTCATGATAAAAG
Source organism: Lachnospiraceae bacterium (assembly GCA_017461685.1). Taxonomy (GTDB): domain Bacteria; phylum Bacillota; class Clostridia; order Lachnospirales; family Lachnospiraceae; genus RGIG6307. Next base: position 3,577 of record JAFTXF010000120.1, on the reverse strand, counting down.
ATAATATCATGGATATCATGGTGTTGCCCATTACGCGAAAAAGTGCTTCACAGGAATTATATAGGGCAAGAAAAGGGAAGGAAAGCACCATGATTCGCAAATAACTATTTGCATTGAAAAGCACATCCTGTTCTGCATTTCCGTATAACAGGGAAAGCATGGGCATACAAAAAATACTCATCACTATCGTTAGGAACAATGCGATACCCGTTGCTACATAAATCAGTTGTTTCGCACATTCTCGTGCAAGTTTTTCATTTCGATTCCCCAGCGTGTGTGATACGATGACTGCACCGCCCGAAACAAGGGACGAAAATGCAATGATGAGTAATGAATCCAGAGTTCCCACAAGGGATACACCCGATACGGCTGCCTCACCGGCACTGGCCACCATTATGGAATCGGCTGTACTGACGGTTATTGCCAGCACCTGCTGAATGATCGATGGCAGTATCATTTTTAATAAATCACGGTTAGAAAACATAATGGTTAATCTCCTTGACTTGGTGGATTTTATTGGTATAATTATAACAAAAGATTTTGGCAATTTGTTGACAAAATCTCAATAATTTATGACATATTTTTACGGAGTGAGTATGGATAATCCACAGTTACATGTAAAGCGGGAAAAGAACAATAAAATACACTGCGGTTACAGGGGAGAGGCAACCAGAACCTTCTTTCACTTTCATTCACTTTTGGAGCTGTACCTTGTAGACGAGGGAGAGGTGGATGTATGGATCAATGAGCATTATAGACGGATGAGAAGCGGTGAATTGGCAATAAGTCTCAGCTATGATGCGCATCGATATGAACCGGTAGGTGAGGCAAAGTGCACAGTTCTCATTGCTCCGGTATGCAATTATAAGGAATTTAATGGGAAGAAGCTGGCATCCCCTTTTGTAGATGCCCCGGAGCTGTTCAACGGTATCAGTAAATGCTGTGAGATGATAGTAAAACAAAAAAACAGCCTGATCACCGACGGCTGCGTAAGTGTGGCACTGGGACTTTTGCTTCAGAGTATCGATTTGACAGACACGCTGATGGTATCTGAAAGAGATAGTATCACACAGGCACTTTTGTATTTGAATGATCATTTTAGAGATGACATCACACTTGTATCTACCGCATCTGCACTTGGTTTTAACGCAAGCTACCTGTCCAGAAATTTTAAGGAGACCCTGGGCATTGGTTTTAATCAGTATGTAGCCATGATCAGACTCCGCGAGGCAGTACGTCTTTTGGAAAAAGGTGAGCCGGTCAGTTACTGCGTTTATGAGAGCGGTTTTCGTTCCGAACGCACCTTTTATCGCGTATTCAAGTCCGAGTTTGATTGTACTCCCAAACAATACGTAGAGCGAATGCGGGAGTAAAGTGTTAATCTGCGTAATCAGATTTTACAATATTACGCAAGTGCCTGGGTTGTAATTGTCGCGCTGCCTATTTGCATTTACGCATCAGTGCGTACAAAAAGGTTGCAATAGAAAGATATTTAAATATCTGAATCAAAATATACACACCGCAGGAGTAGAAGCTGTTTATAAACTTCTGCATATCCTCCGTAAACCAGCTGGTAAACAGACTATTGCCAAATCGCAGCAGAACAGCACTTAAAAGGACTCCTGTCATAATCACCCACATCTCCAGATAATCATATCGCTTATGAAAAAGCCCGGTTATTACCCAGAAGGCTAATACCGCAAAGCACAATAAAGCAACTACAAAGCATGGTTTGCCGAAAATCTGATAAATCTGATTCAGTTTATTAGCCAGAGAAACCATGCCGCTGCTGTATTCGGCGTTGTAATCAAATAACCGCTCATTTTGAAAGCTTTCTACATGGCATACAATATTATTGTCTTCATAATCTTCAAAATTCAGCGTAGTATAATAGATTCCATCTAAATATACATCCATAACATAGGAGGCCTCTTCTTGTTCCAGATATTCAAATGCAAATCTGGCATTTGAAGCATTTGCATATGACTGATAGCTTTCTGCCACATCTCCACTTTCGTGCAAAATGATCCCCTGCATCTGTTCGCCGTCTGTACGGCTTAATATGCAGGTCAATTCTGCGTCATCATCTTTTGCAAAAATCCACCCCTTTGCTGAAACGGTATAGGAATCCTGATAAATACCCAAACCGGAAGTGAAGGCTTCAATTCTGCGGATATCCTGCATGGCGCCTGTACTTTTGGCACCGCCGTCCAGCGCACATTCCGTATAGCCTGCAATTTCCCAGATATTTAAGAGCGCATCTCCAAGAAATCCGGGGATTTCCTGCAGACGGATGCCCTTGGCCTGGGAGGAAAAATAAATGGAGCCGTCATCTTTGAGCCGGAGTACTCCGGTATCAATGGCTTGATGAAGTTCTTCCACTACACTTGCATAAAATTGTTCTGCAGTCACTGCGTCGGGTGCGAAACCGGCCGTCTCAACAGCACCGCGAATGACCCAACTGTAGTGGTCGCCTTTTATTTCCTCACCGCCTGCCCAGTCGTCTATATATCTGTCTAATACAGGTTTTACCTGCTGCAGGGTAGGACTGACTTCTTCGGCCTGGTATATCACATCTTTGGTAATCCAGATATCCTCGGTACTTTCTTCGCCTTCTATCCGGTAAAGGAGAGACATCATTTCTCCAAAGCTTCCGTCGGTTCTGTCGTTTGTCACAAATACACCGTAGTTATGTTGGTTGATAGCTGCTACACCTAAGTTACCGGCCAGTAAAAATACGACAGGAAGAACCGCAAGTAAAATGCGCTGTATTTTGGCCTTTTCCCGACAAAAGAAAATAATGCAAATAACATTTATAATAGTAAGAACCGCCACAAAAGGTAAAATCCAAATAGAATCTTCACGAATCTGCCAGAAGAACGCCAGGGAAATTCCTGCCAGAATAGACCAGGGCAGCTGCTTTTTTAAGGAGCAGTTTCGCCTCAAGGTTAAGCCTATCATCCCGGCAAAAACAATTTCCACCATACTTGGAATAATAGCCATTCGGTATAATCTCTGGGTAACAAACATAGTCAGATTAATCGGGGAAAACAGTAATAATCCATATATGACTGCGCATGCATATTTGTCCCGAATGACCTCTGAAATGGCTTTCGTAAGCAGATAAGCACCTGCCACATTCAAAATAGCCAGTAATAGAGAGTAAGGAATGCACAGCTTTTTGGCTAATATCAGAAACAGAGAATAGCCGATTCCCTTGGTCAGGGCGTAGGCATCGTAAGGACCAAGCCATACACCGTTTACAATATTAAGTGCATTTTCATACATCATACGGTCATCATAGAACTGGTCCGCCAAAATCAGATAAGGGATTCTGAGACCGATTAATATTCTGCCTACGGTCATTAAAATCAAAACAATCGGAAGATATTTGGAAAATTTGTCTGCTATAGGTTTCAGCCGGGAAATAAGTCTTAAACTTTGCATTTTACAGTGCCTTGCCTTTCCTCTTTTGTATAATTAGGTTAGGCGTTTGCGAAACTCGGTGGCTGCCGGCGGAAGTGATATATATTCCGGTAGAGGGGCCTTGAAAAGCGCCGGTCCTTAGCGAAGCAAG
>JAFTXF010000119.1 GCA_017461685.1 Lachnospiraceae bacterium | reverse complement strand
TGGCACAGAAGTACGGCGGCAAGTTCAACATGCGTTTTGATGATACCAATCCGACCAAGGAGAAGATTGAGTTCGTTGAGTCTATTAAGGCTGATATTGAATGGCTGGGCGCTGACTGGGAGGATAGACTGTTCTTTGCATCTGACTATTTTGAGGAGATGTATGAAGGCGCTGTGAAGCTGATTAAAAAGGGCAAGGCATATGTGTCTGATTTAACTGCAGAGGAAATCCGTACGTACAGAGGTACCCTTACCGAGCCGGGGAAGGAGGATCCGTATGCATCCCGCAGTGTAGAGGAGAATCTGGCTTTGTTTGAAGCTATGAGAAATGGCGAAGTGGAGGATGGTGCAAAGGTACTGCGTGCCCGCATTGATATGGCCTCTCCGAATATGAATATGCGTGACCCGGTTATTTACCGTGTGGCACATATGCATCATCACAATACAGGGGACAAATGGTGCATCTATCCGATGTATGATTTTGCACATCCGATTGAGGACGCTATTGAGGGCATTACGCATTCTATTTGTACCCTGGAGTTTGAGGACCACAGACCGTTGTATGACTGGGTAGTACGCGAATTAGAGTACCCACATCCGCCTCGTCAGATTGAGTTTGCCAAGCTTTACCTGAAGAATGTGATTACCGGAAAGCGCTATATCAAGAAGTTAGTAGAAGACGGCATTGTAGATGGCTGGGATGACCCTAGACTGGTTTCTATTGCTGCTCTTAGAAGACGTGGCTTTACACCGGAATCTATCAAGATGTTTGTAGAGCTTTGTGGTGTCAGCAAGGCCAATTCTATTGCGGACTATGCTGCACTTGAGTACTGTATCCGTGAAGATTTAAAGTTAAAGGCACCACGTGTTATGGCAGTTTTAGACCCTGTGAAGCTGGTAATTGATAATTATCCGTTAGGTCAGACGGAGATGCTGGAGGCTCCGAATAATCTGGAGAATGAAGCACTTGGCTCCCGCCAGGTTCCATTTGGCAGAGAATTGTATATTGACCGTGAGGACTTTATGGAGGAACCGCCAAAGAAGTACTTCCGTCTGTTCCCGGGCAATGAAGTTCGCTTAATGAACGCTTATTTTGTGACCTGCACCGGCTGTGTAAAGGATGAGAATGGCGAGATTATGGAAGTTCACTGCACCTATGACCCTGCATCCAAGGGTGGCAACAGTCCGGACGGCCGTAAGGTGAAGGGCACCATCCATTGGGTACCTGCACATGAGGCAGTAGAGGCAGAGGTTCGTTTGTTTGAAAATCTCGTAGATGAGGAGAAGGGCGTTTACAATGAAGATGGTAGCCTGAATTTAAATCCGGATTCCTTAGAGGTGAGAAAGTGTTATATTGAGCCTTCTGTGAAGGATGCCAAGGCATTTGACCGCTTCCAGTTTGTACGTCAGGGCTTTTTCTGTGTAGATTACAAGGACACTACAGAGGACAAGCTGGTATTTAACCGAATTGTCTCCCTGAAGAGCTCCTTTAAGTTACCTAAATAATTCCAACAATGATGATTGCGACAGGACGGGTATATAATGCTATTTTGTAAGTAAACAAGCAATTCGGAAGGAAGTTACAAAGCATATCTGTCTATAGTTGGGGAGAATAATATGGATATGATGATTCGTTTAGACACAGAAGGCGGCAAGCGTCTTTATGTGCAGATTTATGAATATATCAAGTCCGAAATAAGGGGAGGGAGGCTTCTAAAAGGTGAGAAGCTTCCCTCTACGCGTATTTTGGCTGGTAATTTGCAGGTCAGTCGCTCGACGGTAGATCTTGCCTATGAGCAGTTGGTGAGTGAGGGGTATCTGGAAGCCAGACCCGGCAGTGGATATTATGTGGGACAGGTGGAGGAATTGTATGGTTTTCACACCGGTCTCAGAGAATGTGCACCGGTAGAAAATGCGGAGGAAAAATTTCTGGTGGATTTTTCCACAGGTGCCATTGATATGGGCGTATTTCCTTTTGGAACCTGGCGCAAATTAAATAAGGCCATATTGTCTGATGACAACGGCAGTCTGTTTGCTTTGGGAGACCCCCAGGGGGATTGGGAACTGAGACAGACTGTTTCCAGATATTTGCATGCTTCCAGAGGTGCCAATATCAGTCCCGAGCAGTTGATCATCGGCGCAGGAAATGAGTATTTATTTATGCTGTTGGAGAAGCTTTTGGGCAGACATAGAAAGATTGCTTTGGAAAAACCTACTTACAGTAAGGCCTATCGCAGCTTTCAGTCTTTTGCCTATGAAATCAGCCGTATCCCAATGGATAAGTCAGGCATGGACGTGGGGAGTTTGCGGGAAAGTGGTGCAGAGATTGCTTATGTGATGCCGTCCCATCAGTATCCTACAGGGATTATTATGCCTATCGGCAGAAGGCAGGAACTGTTAAAATGGGCAGCCGAGAAAGAAGAGCGATTTATTATCGAGGATGACCACGACAGTGAGTTTCGATACAAAGGCAAGCCCATCCCGTGTCTGCAGTCTATCGACAGGCACGACAAAGTTATTTACCTGGGAACCTTCAGCAAGGCTATTGCACCTGCTATCCGAATTAGTTTTATGGCGCTGCCCAAGCCGCTTTTACAGATATATAATGAGCAGTACCGGTTCTTTTCCTCTACTGTGTCACGTATTGACCAGCGGATTTTACAGCAATTTATGGAAGAGGGACATTTTGAAAGGCACTTAAACCGCATGCGTAAAACCTATCGGATGAAGCATGATGAAATGCTGCAGTTACTTAAGCCTTTCCGTAAAAAATTTGTGATACAAGGTGAGAATGCAGGAACGTACCTGACACTGAAATCTAAGGACGAGAGGACCGAAGCAGAACTGATCGAATTGGCAGGAAGCGTAGGAGTGAAAGTGTACGGTATGAGTCAGGGGAACGGTATCGCCGAGGAAGAGTATCGAACAATATTGCTTGGCTTCGGAGGACTGAGCTTGAAGCAGATGAAGGAAGGGCTGGATTTACTGGCAAAAGTATATTTATGATTCAAATAAAAAAGCTGCAGCGGATATTCAAAATCCCGGCAGCTTTTCTGAATTAATAAACTGAAAGATATAATAGTGATATCATCTAATCTTCATCATTGAAAAATTCTTCTACCTTTTCGGCCTGTTCACCGGCATGGTACCACGCCTTTTCGATAGAGGAAGCAATATTATCTTTGGCAGTGCCGGCCATTTTCTTGGCTTCGTCGTAAGCATCTTCTGCCTTATCCTTGATTTCTTCAGCAAGGTCTTCGCAGGCGTCCTGGGCTTTTTCTGCAAATTCGGCAGTTTTCTCTTTGCAAGTGCATGCCAGGTCATTGGCCTTGGTTTTAACGTCCTGAGCCATTTCTTTGGCTTTGGCTTTCATGGCGTCAGTATCTACATTAATGTAAGTACGTTCGCTGCCTTCGCTGTCCGGGCAGGAAAAATCATCATAATCTTCATCTTCGTGTCCCGTTGATACAGTAATATAACCTTTGTTTTTGAGATAGACGAATGCACCGCCTACAGCGGCACCAAGAGCCGCTAATTTGATTACACATTTGGTGAATTTTTTCATAGTCAATACGTCCTTTCTGTGTGAAGTGTTACTGCAATAATACTATTTTTACAAAAATAAAAGAATTTTATTCACAATATGATTAAGCATACAATAAAGAAAGCATGCTGCGTGAAATATGAGGTATCCATTGTCAACGATGGCCATCATAGCTTTGGTTTGTAAGGACCGTCAGCAGGATAACCGCCCTTTAGCTTCTGCATACCGCGCTGTATGGCGTCCTTGGACTGCTTCCAGTCTGCATCCTTGTTGCGGTAGTCAAATTTCTCGATAAGCCAGGAGACATCCTCGTGAAGTCTGGCCATATTGTCGGTCATCAATTTCTCCATATCCTGATAAAATAAAGTCAGTTCCTTTTCTTTCAGGCGGCTGTCTGCTGCAGCACATAAATCTCCAAAATGAGTGAGGCAAAATCCTTTGCTGTCCAGAATACGCTTGCGGAAGTCACCGTCAGTTGTGTACATGTAAAAAAAGGTGTCCATGTAGCGGTCATAAGTTGTTTGAAATTTATTGCATATGTAGCAGGAAGTTTTTTCTTTTCGTAACCAGTCTACAAGGGGATTATCAGCTTCCGGTTGCTTGCCGAAAAGCTTAAAACTGCCCTTGGAAGGAGCGTGTGCTTTAAAGGCTGCCAGCAGTTCTTTTTGCTTGCGTGCGTAATGAGTTTTTAAAATCCAGGCATTACCCAAAGTGTTGCCGTAATCAAACATTTTCTGGAAATGAGCCCGGCAAAAACCTGCATTGTCAGTGTCTTCCCGAATATCGCTTTCCATATAAGAGGAACTGTTGCCAAGTACGAAATCTAACGTGTCTTGTTCTAACTTCCTCTCGATAAAACAAAAAGGACATTCATCTAAAGCATTGACAGCGTCGTTAAGAGGAATGGTATATAATTTTTCTTTCATAAAGTACCTCAATGAAAGTCTGAGCTTTGCTTGTGGAAGTAAGCTCAGACTTTTCTGTATGCAAAGTTTTAGGTCAATTCACATATAGGTTAACGTTGTTTCAATTTCTCAATTTCGGCTTTGAGAGATTCGATTTCAGAATCTTTCTCAGCCAAAGCAGAATCTTTCTCAGCCAAAGCAGAATCTTTTTCAGCTAAAGCAGAATCTTTCTCGGCCAAAGCAGAATCTTTCTCAGCCAAAGCAGACACCTTTTCGGCCAAAGCGGATTCCATTTCGGCTAATGCCTTCTCATACTGTTTTTCAATAATATCGATGTCCAGTAATAAAGATTCATCTGTCATATCGTTCAACTCCTTCATCTCAGCATAATGTGCATAGATGTAGTTGTAGAGCTGCTTGGTTAGCCGCTGCAACCTGTAGGCATCATTTATACTGATATTACCAAGTGCATAATTGGTTTCTATACTACCAAGTATATCATGCCGAATAAGGTTTTGCAATGCCTGTAAATTTTCCGGACTGCGATTTTTTTCTAAAAGTTTACGCAGTTTCAGAAGCTGGAACGGTATAAGTATGATAAGCTTTTTCTGATTCAGCTCATCCAAAGTAGTCTCAAGATATTTGAGCACAGGAACCTGATAGTCAAAGTAGCCCTGTGTTCCGAAATCGAGACGGAGAGTATATGTATCTGGAATATCTTTTGTAGCATATAGATAGATTATCTTTGGTTCGGGGAAATGCAGTACATAATAATCTGTGCTTGAGGCCCGCATATGGTCGGCATGATGATAACCATACTCGAAAACCCGGAAAACGATGTCATCATCTTTTTCCAGCTGAGCCTCAATATGGTAGCTGTATCTGCCGTTAATGGTAATAATCGTATCTGCCAGAGTACGGCGCAGCTCTGTGTCCATAAATTCAGTCCAATTATATGTAATCGTACTATTTTCCGGATAATGTGTTTCAAAAAGTCCGTTAATCATATTAATAACGGATTTAGTGGATAAGGTAAGTATTTTCTTAAAAACCTTATCAAAGATATGTGAAATTTGTTCTGCCATAATCAATCCTCGCTATCATGTGGAAAGGAATTGACCGGAAAACCTTGCTATGCATGACATGATAACACAAGATGCGATAAATGTCTACAAAAAAATTGGTTTTACAAAGAAATAATAATTGAAGATTGCACTAAAGAAGATTTGCACTAATTATGGAAAGTATGGAAAGATTTGTACTATTTGAAGCGAATTGTAAGTGGACTTATCCGGGGAGATGTGATATGATAATAAAAAATTGCTTTTCATCCGGCTACAATATTAGGCAATTGCCTAGTACATCGGTTACGAAATAACTGGACCGAATTGCTTGTCTATTTTCCCGATTGCACATATCAAAAATCCTCAGCGATGCCCGCATCGCCTACGTTTTTTGATATGTACACTCTGAAAAATATCCTGCGTAATTCGTCC
>JAFTXF010000118.1 GCA_017461685.1 Lachnospiraceae bacterium | reverse complement strand
ATTAGAGGTCAGATTGGTAACCATGGCAATCCTGGTATTACCGCTGCCTCTTTGTGCCGCATTGATCACAAGGCTGATGACATGAAATACAATGCCTGCCATAATAATGCGGAAATATGCCACTGCGCTGTCATGAGTATCCGGCTCGCTGCCCACCAGATACATAATAGGCTCTGCCAAGGCAACTGCAACACCGCTGATAATCACAACACCCACCAAAATACAAATAAATGCGGTAATCAGTATACGATTGGCGCTTTCTCTGTCACCCTGCCCCTTTCTGCGGGCAACCAACGCGGACACTGCTGTATTAATAGCAATAAATACTGCAAGACATATAAACTTCGGCTGAGTAGTCAATCCTACCGCCGCTACTGCATAGGCACCAAGGATACTGACCATAAAGGAGTCCACCATTGCCACCAGCGCCACAAAAAAGGATTCCAGTATAGCCGGCCACGCTACCACTAATGCACGCTTTATGTGGTCCTTATTGTCCTGAATCTGCATGCCTAAAGCATTCATACTAATCATACCTCTCACTTTTTAAATAATCATTTATATTTTCTGAATTTTGTCTTAATGATTTCCATAATCCGGATTTGCCCGATCATTTGAGTCCCGGCAGCCAACCCATTTGCTGCATATGGGAGCAGCAGCACGAAATACGGCAGCATGTATCTGGCCTTAGCTTCCCAGACAATGCTGAACAGAAACCCGCCCACAAAGATAATAAGGGGGATATCCTGCCAAACAGGGCTTTTTTCCGATAATCTGCTGATTACTCCCAGCATCGCAAAAATGTATACGGCGGCCATCACATGAGAACAAAATCCACACAATATGCTGTAGCCTTCCCCCTGATATATCCATGTAACAAACTCGCCCGGTTTTTCTACTTCTTCATTGAAACGACCGGTAAACTCGATGGACTCAAACAATGGGTCCAGCCACTGCATCTCCATCTTTGCCTCAAAAAACATCTTCGTCTGGGCAGGATCACTTAAGAAAATCTTTAAGCGGTCTTTGACCTCCTGCATACCGACCGCGGCAGCTGCGTCACTGTCAAAACCTGCCTTCTCATAAACCCCTTTGCTGTAATGATTGTAATAGCCGGCGCCCCATTCACTGTATTGCAGACCCATGGCCACCCACAAAATCGCGGGCATGCCTTCTGATACCGGTTCACCGGAGCGATAGCTGTTAAACTGCTTTAAACCGGTCATACCTAGAGAGGCGCTCAATACCATGCACACCCCCAACAACACAGGCTTAAAACTCCACCGGTGAAGTGCCAGGTAAACAAGACCGATTACCACACCAATAAAGAATATCCACATATTCATGCGGCTCATTAAAGCCAAAACCGCGACGATACAGGCCAGCACATAGTATCTGTACTGCCCTTTATTTATCGCCTTTAATACAGCCCACAATAAAATAAAACCGTAGCATATAGACGGAATATCCCCATACACGTATGGAGAATAGATAATATAAGGAAGGCAAAGCATCATAAACGGTAAAAAACGCATGCCGGCCTTTTCCCCGAAGCACTCCTTCGTGCACTGATACCCAAAAAACAAGGTAAGCGGCGCCATAGAAGCATTGACATACCCTATCATGCGATAGCTGGTGCTTCCTGTAATCCTGAAAAGAAGTTCATACAAAAAAGATAGCCCCTGCTGCTGCGGATATATAAACATCTGTCCGCCGTGGCCATACATGGTGAAATCACCTTCCAGGGCAAGCACCGAATTGTACCATACAATTAGCTGGTCACCATCCATTTGATACGGAACAATGGATACCCACCATATACATACGCCCCAAAAAAGCAGGCAGCAAACAGCCAAAATCACCCTTTCGGCATGCTTCCTGTACTGTACTAATTTCTCCATGGCCAAACCGGCCAATAAGGAAACCGTAATCATCCCCGCCAAAATCATGACGCGCAGCAATATCACTCCAACAACAGAAATATTACCATACCACTGTCTGCCGTTCACAAGCCCCTTGCAGCCCAGCCACAATAGCATCCCTACTGCTATTATATATAATACTGCTCTGGAAAAATCAGTGAATTTTGTTATTATTTTATCTTTTGCAATTTGTTCCTTCATTATCCCTGACTCCCTGCCTGCAAGCGTCCTTTCCTGCTGATAAGTTATAGTATATACCAGTTTTCACAAAAAAGGAAGTATGCGTACCAAATTACACATACTTCCTGAATATTAATTTATAATACGACGAACCGCCAGCACGGTAGGTCCTGTACCACTCCAACCGTAGTAGACCGGATCAGTAACAATGCCGTACTTCTCATTCTTCGCATGAACAATCTGTCCGTTACCGATATACAGGGCAACATGTCCGCTGTAGCAGATGATATCACCCGCCTGGGCATCCGCCAGTTCCACCCCTTTGCCTATGCTGCGCATAGAGAACGAAGAATGCGGCAAGGAATAACCAAAGTTCGCATACACCGACATAATAAAGCCCGAGCAATCTGCCCCGTTGGTCAGGGAAGTACCTGCCCATACATAAGGATTACCTACAAACTGCAGTGCATACTCTGCTATCTCAGCTCCTGTGCCGCTGCCTACTACACCGACACTGCCGGAACTGCCGTTTTGATTGCCATTATTGGCATTCTGCTGCGCTTTTGAAGCCTCTTCCTGCTTACGCTTTTCTTCCTCCTGCTTTTTGATGGTCTCTATCTGCTTCTGTCCGTTTGCAATCTGGGTCTTGTAGGCCTTAGCTTTGGCCTTAGCATCTGCAACCAACTGGTCATAATCGGAAATCTGTTCCTCTAATTCTACCATGATACGGTCCAGTTCCACCTTCTGTTCACCCAAAAGACGCTGATGCTTCTCCAGTTCTTGCTTCTCCTGTTCCAGGGAAGTACGCATATTATCAATCTCAGTTACTGTCTGCTCATAATCGGCAAGCACATTACTGTCATATGTATATAATGCATCAATATACTCTGCACGGTTCAGCAAATCTGCCATGCTCTCACTGCTTAACAGCATCAGCAGATAATTGTCCTGATTACCGCTTTCATACATATACTGCAGATGAACCATCATGGCCTCATACTGCTCTTCCCGTAAGATATTGGCCTCCTCCAAATCCGCCGTGGCAGAAGCAATGTCCTCTTTCTTTTGTTCTACAGCTTCTTCATAGTAGACAATATCCTTCATGAGATTTATCATTTCGGACTTCATATCGTCCAAATAAGTTTCGTATTCCTCCAACTGTGCCTCATACTCGCTGAGCTGACTGTTTACCTTGTCTAAATTACTCTGATTTTGATTAATTTGTTGCTGAATACTGCTGATGCTGGATGCTTCAACATATAATAGTTGTGTCCCTAACAGGGCACAT
>JAFTXF010000117.1 GCA_017461685.1 Lachnospiraceae bacterium | reverse complement strand
TGGTTATGATAAAATCATAATTACCGCCGGCCAGCGTGAGGCCGTTCCATACTGCCGTCAGGCCATTGCCCGGAAGCGCCGCAAAATCCGTCACTTCCTCTGCTGTCAGATTCCATTCCTCTGCCTTTGTCAAAATAGCCTTGGCCAGAGGATGCTCGCTTTTTTTCTCCAAAGCATAGGCCAGAGACAACAGGGCTTTCTCGGACATACCGCCTATCGGAAGGATATCTGTTACTTTTGGCTGACCGCTTGTAATAGTACCGGTCTTATCCAGTACTACCGTCTCTACCTTGCCGGTTTCCTCTAAAGAAACCGCTGTTTTAAACATAATACCGTGCTTCGCACCTACACCATTGCCTACCATAATGGCAACCGGTGTAGCCAGTCCCAAAGCACACGGGCAGCTGATGACCAGCACGGAAATACCTCTTGCCAGCGCAAAGCCAACACTTTCTCCTGCAAGTAACCATATAACAGCCGTAATCACTGCTATGGCAATTACCGCCGGCACAAATACGCCGGAAACTTTGTCCGCCACCTTGGCAATAGGTGCCTTAGTAGCTGCTGCATCGCTTACCATTTGAATAATCTGGGACAAGGTCGTGTCCTCGCCCACACGAGTGGCCTCACAGGTCAGAAAACCGGACTGGTTTAAGGTGGCTGCGGAAACTGTATCCCCTGTTGCCTTGTCCACCGGAATACTTTCACCGGTCAGTGCCGCTTCATTGACTGCACTGTTTCCTTCTATCACCACACCGTCTACCGGAATATTTTCACCGGGACGAACCACGAATACATCGCCCTTTACTACAGCGTCAATCGGGACCTGGATTTCTTCACCATCTCTGATCACATTGGCAGTTTTCGGTGCCAGCTTCATCAGACTCTTCAAAGCATCTGTGGTCTTACCCTTTGAACGGGCTTCCAGCATTTTTCCTACTGTAATCAGCGTTAGAATCATAGCTGCTGATTCAAAATAAAACTCGTGCATGTAGGACATAGCCCCAGCCATATCCCCTCTGCCCTGGGCATCAATCATGGCAAACAGTGCGTAGGTACTGTATACAAATGCCGCACCGGAGCCCAAGGCTACCAGCGTGTCCATATTGGGTGCCTTGTGCCACAAGCTCTTAAAACCGCTGATAAAAAACTTCTGATTTATCACCATTACTGCAGCCGTAAGCAGTAATTGCAAAAGGCCCATTGCCACATGATTTTCGGCCAAAAACCGGGGTGCAGGCCATCCCCACATCATATGCCCCATGGAAAAATACATAAGCACCAGTAAAAACACCAAAGATGCTGTTAAACGTTTCTTTAAAAACGGAGTTTCCTTATCTGCCAGAGCCTCCTCTGCCGCCTGGATACTGCCTGAGTAAGCACCGAAACCTTCTTCCTTTACCGATGCACTGCCTGAAATGCCTCCCGCCATGCCTTTTACGGTTCCACCCGTAAGATTTCTTCCACCGGACTGTCTCTCAGTTGCGCCGTAGCCTGCTGCTTCTACTGCACGTATAATATCCGCCGCCGAAGCAGTTCCTTCTACCCCCATAGAATTGGTCAGTAAACTCACGGAACAGCTCTCTACTCCAGGCACCTTACACACAGCCTTCTCAACACGGGCGCTGCAGGCCGCGCAACTCATACCCGTTACATTGTATTGTTTCATAAATACTCCTAATATTTGATAAAATCCCATCTCACAAGACGGGCCAAATAACCTTCACATATTTTCTGCAGGCACACCGCACAATGCCTGCGCAGTTTTCGTTACCTTCTTTATATTACTATTAATTAAATATAATTTCAAGTTAGTTTAGACTAAATTGGAAGAAATTTGCGATGTCTTCGTCAGAGAGCGGCTGGAATTTATTGACTATAACTCCTCAAAGTGTTATAATTGCAAATATTGGAATATCAAATTCCACAATCGAATTCTTACTGCCCACGCAGCAGTAAAGGACGAAAGGAACCTTTACCAATGGATAACAAGATTAAAGACAAATTAAAAAAAGAAGACATATTAACAATACCGAATTTTTTAAGTTTTTTCAGAATATTGTTAATTCCGGTAATGGTGCTCCTTTATTATCATGACCATTATTACATAGCGGTTGCTGTGATTTTTCTGTCCGGTCTGACCGATATTGCAGACGGTAAGATTGCCCGTAAGTACAATATGGTTTCTGACTTTGGCAAATTTATAGATCCGGTAGCAGACAAGTTGACTCAGGCTGCCATGATTCTTTGCCTGATTTCCCAGTATTCCGGTATGTTGGCTCTCATTATACTGATGTGCCTGAAAGAGGCATTTTTATTTCTGTGCAGTTACATCGCCTTCAAAAAGACCGGAATTGTCAGCTCTGCCAAATGGTACGGCAAGGCTACTACCGCTATCCTTTACGGGGTTATGATTATTCTGTTTTTGATGCCGGAGATTCCACTCACCCTTGCAAATGCCATGATTTGGATATGCGGAGCTGTGATTTCCATGTCACTGATTTTGTACTGCCGGCTGTTTTATCAGACCATTACTGCCCGGTAAACTACTGCCGCCCCAATTTACACTTACCGGATATTTATCAACGGACAAAGCGGACAAGTCCGCTTCGAACTTCCTAAATCCCTCAATCCTTGAGAGACTTGCTCCGCTCCCGGTGCCGATGTACAGCTGCAAAACAGTCTTCCTATGCACATCGCGCACATCCTCGCGGAGCTTTTTTAATTATATAAGAAAGAGTACTTTCCTATGTAATTAAAATAAGTCCTTATCACAATAAGATTCACCTTGAAAACGACTTGGTTTTACCATGTCCGGACAAGAAAATCTATATACTGATAAGGACTTTTCTTATTACTGCAAACTTTCAGATATTTCGCATTGCATCAAGCCAAAAGTATCATCACTTGCTCTGTCACAAATACCGCCGCGCATGCAAACAACGCCACTTTCAGCAGGCTCTTTTCCTTGTACGCCAGATACAGAGCCACTGCAAACCCGACAGCCCCGCTGACCATACTGGATGTAGCCGTTAAAATTGCCGGAAACGTCATCGCTGCCAGACAGGCATACGGTACATAATACAAAAAGGACTTCACAAAGGGACTCTTTATTTCCTTGGTCCAAATAGCCAGAGGAAGCATGCGTATCAGGTACGTTACCACTGCCATGACCAAAATATACAAATAGACATTATGCTGCATGTTCCTGCACCTCCTCTTTTTCTTCGATTGGCAGGAAATATGCCGCCAGACCTGCCACCAGTAATGTAGTGATAATAATTACAAAACCGGAAGAAACTTTATTCAAAACCGGTACAACTGCAAACAGGGTACTTACAACCATGGCCCCTGCCACTACCTTCAGCACATTGGAATTCGCTTTGGCCGGAGGTATCACAATGGCAAGAAACATACCGTAAATAGCCACACTAAGAGCACTGGTTACCGCATCCGGCAAGATATTACCAAGGACTGCTCCCGCCAGGGTCCCCAAGGTCCACCCCGGAATTGCTACACTCATAGCGCCGTAATTGTAATACGGACTCACCTTGCCCGGCTGACTGGCACTGACGCCGAAAATCTCATCTGTCACACCAAATGCTACAATATATTTATGTAACGGATTTTGCCTGCCTTCCAGCTTTTGCGACAAGGAAAAGCTCATCAGACAATACCGCAGATTAATAATCAGCTGTGTCATGGCTATCTCCCAATAGGAGCCTGCTTCCAAAATAACATTCAGACCGGCAAACTGTCC
>JAFTXF010000014.1 GCA_017461685.1 Lachnospiraceae bacterium | reverse complement strand
ATACTATGATTAAATATTTTGAGCAGCAGGGGCTTGATATTTTGCTGGGAGCACCTACAGGCCGTGCTGCCAAGCGAATGACAGAGGCTACAGGCTATGAGGCCAGGACGATTCATCGTCTGCTGGAGCTTAACGGAGCTTTGGAAGAGGATAGCAGAGGTGCCCGTTTTGAGCGCAATATGGAAAATCCTCTGGATGCAGATGTTGTGATTATCGATGAGATGTCCATGGTGGATATTCATTTGTTCCAGGCACTGCTGCAGGCTATATGCAGCGGTACCAGATTGATTTTGGTAGGGGATGTGGACCAGCTGCCAAGCGTGGGACCGGGCCAGGTTCTGAGAGATATTATGCGCAGTGCGTGCTTTCCGATGGTAGTACTGGACCGTATTTTTAGACAGGCGTCCACCAGTGATATTATTGTGAATGCACATCGTATTAATAAAGGATTAACAATTGCATTGGATAATAAAAGCAGAGATTTTTTCTTTTTAGAGCGCAATGATGTCAATGTGATTTATAAGCATATGATTCAGCTTATTAAGGAAAAACTTCCGAAGTATGTGAATGCTGATTATATGGATATTCAGGTGCTGACCCCTATGCGTAAAGGTACCTTGGGAGTAGAGCAGTTAAATCAGATTTTACAGCAGTACTTAAATCCACCCCAGGCTTCCAAGCGGGAGCATCAGGCGGGCAGTGTGATGTTCCGTGAAGGGGATAAGGTCATGCAGATTCGCAACAATTACCAGTTGGAATGGGAGGTCGTCAGCAGATACAATATCCCTATAGATAAGGGGCTGGGAGTGTTTATCGGAGATGTGGGCCGTATTCTGGAAATCCGCGAGCTCGCAGAGCAGCTGGTGGGAGAATTCGAAGAAGGCAAGCGGGTTACTTATCCGTTTTCCGGACTGGAGGAGCTGGAGCTGGCGTATGCGATTACCATACACAAGTCTCAGGGCAGCGAATATCCGGCGGTTATTATGCCGCTTTTGACCGGTCCGCGGATGCTGTTTAACCGTAATCTTCTGTATACCGGTGTGACCAGAGCCAGAAACTGCGTGACGATTTTGGGCAGTAAGGATACTGTGGAGTATATGATTGCCAACAGCAGTCAGCACAGTAGATATACGTCACTGGATATGCGCATTCAGGAATGTGCCGTTTTAGATTTTTAACTTCTCTTGAGCCTGGAGAGCCGGGAGGATTATGCAGCAGATTATTACAGAATTATTATTTCCACGCAGATGTCCGGTCTGTGATGATATCGCGGTACCGTGGGGTACCATGTGCTGTCCTGTATGTCAGGGCAAAATACGCTATTTAGGCAGCAATTACTGTATGCGATGCGGCAAGGGACTTTCTGATCAGGAGACAGAATATTGTCATGATTGCCGTAAGTATCCGCATAAATTTGTAAGAGGCCGTTCGCTATACCGTTATGAAAGTGTAGCGGGCTCGTTGTTTCGGTTTAAGTACAAAGGCAGACAGGAGTATGCGGATTTTTTCGGAGAAGAGCTATACCGTTATCTTGGCAGGGATATTCGTGCCATGCAGATAGAGGCGGTGGTTCCGGTGCCCTTGCACAAAAGCCGTTTGAAGGAGCGCGGTTATAATCAGGCTGCACTTTTAGGAAAAGCGTTAGCGAAGCGCTGCGAGCTTGCTTTTAGGGAGGATATTGTGATTCGACACAGGAAAACAGTACCTCAAAAGCAATTAAGTCGCAAAGAACGTCAAAATAATTTGAAAAGGGCTTTTAAATTAACGGAAAATGATGTAAAATTAAATACACTACTTATAGTGGATGACATATATACAACAGGCAGTACAGTAGATGCATTGGCAGAGGTGCTGCTTGGGGGCGGGGTGCGGCAGATTTATGTGGTTACCCTGGCCGCAGGAATGGAATAGAGGTAATCATGTATGATTAATGAAGAACGTACCAAAATGATGACAAGGCTTGCGTTATATGAGACAAAGGAAGGCAAGAAAGAACTGAAGATTACCCGGTATTCGCCCGGAGATTATGTGATGCTTCAGATGCTGTGGTCCTTTGTTTGCGGGACGCTTGCATTCGTGATTATTTGTGTTTTGGCTGCTTTGTACAATATTGAGACCTTGATGACTGAGCTTTTCAGCATGGATATTTTGCTTTTTGCAAGAAATATATTGGTGATATATATTATATTTATTGCCTGCTATTTAATGTTTTGCTACAGCTACTACAGCTATCGCTACGGCAAATACAAAAAGCGGGTGAATGCTTATATTTTAAGGCTCAAGGAGTTGTATAAGCATTATGTACAAAACGGAAATAATCAGAATATGTAAGAGGTATTTATGGCAACATTATTAATGATGAAGGAAAAAATGAAAGAAATATACGCTGAGTATTACAAGGTGATTGTACCTACGGTGAAGGCTGTGGTGGCATTTTTGATGCTTCTGGCAATCAATGACAAAATAGGCTATATGGCGCGTCTGGACAGTTTTCTGGTGGTACTGGTGCTCACGGCAGTGTGTGCTTTTACCCCTACAGGGATAACGGTCCTGGTGGGCCTTGCAGTAATACTGGGACATTTGTCAGCACTTTCCTTTGAGATTGCACTGGTTGCGTTGGCGGTTTTTATGGTGATGGGACTTCTGTACCTGAGATTCTGCAATAAGGACTTGATATTGCTTGTTTTGGTGCCGTTATCTTTTTATTTTGGTGTGCCGTATGTGATGCCTTTGGTTGCAGGGATTTTGTGCGGGCCGGTGGCGGCACTGACCCTTGGCTGCGGCATTGTAATACATTATTTTATAGACTATATTTCTGTGAATGCACTGACCATTCAGGGGATGGCAGCAGAAGGGACTGTAGATAAGATTCGCGTGGGTGTAGACGGATTGATTCGTAACGAGGCGATGTTTTTAACTTTAATCAGTTTTGTGGCAGCTACACTTGTGGTACATATTCTGCGCAGACAGTCAATGGACCACGCATGGAGCATAGCGATTTTTTCAGGAGCTATGTGTAATGTGATTCTGAACTTTATGGGACTTTTGGTATTTGATAACGGACCTTCCGTATTTGGCCTTTTGATCGGTACGATTATAGCAATTCCACTGGCTATGCTGGTAGGACTGCTGTTTATGGGGCTGGATTACAGCCGTACGGAGAAGGTTCAGTTTGAAGATGAGGACTATTACTACTATGTAAAGGCTGTACCAAAGATGAATATTCAGGCACCGTCTAAGACAGTAAAGAGGATTAATACACAAAGATACCACACAAATCAAAAATAAGAGAGAAGAAAAATGGAACGTTTGGTGCTTTTAGGAGATTTTTTTCAAGACGCGATTAGTAGAGTGAATATAAGGGTAGCTGATATTGCGGAAATGCTGATTTTGGCGTTTTTGATATATCAGATACTTGTGTGGATTCAGAATACCAGAGCATGGGTGCTTTTTAAAGGTATGATTGTCATTGGCACTCTGCTGCTGATTGCTGTTGCGATGCAGATGAATACGATTTTGTGGATTGCAGAGAATGTATTCAGTGTTGCCATCACGGCAGTCATTATCATATTGCAACCGGAGCTTAGAAAAGCACTGGAGGATTTGGGCAAAAATGAATTTCTGGAAAAGCTGCATCTGATAGACAAAAAGGTGGAAGAAGGACGTTTTACGGATAAGACTCTTCAGGCTATTTTAAATGCCTGTACAGCTATGAGTAAGGCCAGAACCGGTGCGTTGATTGTATTAGAGCGTAATCAGACCTTAAATGATTATGCAGCTACAGGTATTTCCATAGATGCAGTAGTAACCAGCCAGCTTTTGGTAAATATTTTTGAACATAATACACCGCTGCATGACGGAGCGGTTATTATACGGGGAGATCGTATTTTGGCGGCCACCTGTTATTTGCCGTTGTCCGATAATAGGGCAGTAAGCAAGGAACTGGGCACCAGACACAGAGCCGCTTTAGGAGCATCCGAGAATACAGACGCTTTGATTGTGATTGTGTCGGAGGAAACCGGCGCTGTCAGTGTTGCAAGAGAGGGCAGACTGTACCGCCAGTTAGGAACAGATGTGCTCCAGGAGCATTTGGTGCGTTTTCAGGAGAAGCAGACAGACGCTTCACAGAACAAGAAAACACACATTATAAAAAAGTTGAAAGGCACGAAGTAGTATGAAGAATCGTATTTTTCACAATTGGAAATTGAAGCTTACCTCGGTTGTTTGTGCTGTGGTGCTGTGGATGATTATCTATAGCATTGCCGATCCGGCTGCTTCTAAGACGCTGTATAATGTACCGGTTACGTTGGTGAATACAGAGGCTATCACGGATAAGAACCAGGTATATGAAGTGTTGGATGATACGGATGTGGTCAGAAGAATTTCTCTTCATTCTACCCGTTCTGTTATTGACAGCCTAACCGACAGTGACATTAGCGTAGAAGCCGATTTCTCTAAGATGAAGTTGGACGGTACCATAGAGTTGAAAATAACAAGTGCAAGGCATAACGATTCTATTACCTTTAAACCGAGCGCTGAAGAGATGAAGGTTTCTGTAGAGGATAGAAAGGAACGCTATCTGACACTGTCTGTCAATCATATCGGTGAGCCGAAAGACGGTTACATTGTGGGCAATTCCAAAACAGCACAAAACCGTATTTCCGTAAGCGGAGCCAAAAGTGTGATTGAATCTATTGACAAGGCTGTGGCAATGGTAAATATTACTGATACAACAGCGGATATTGTTGCATATGCAGATATCGTTCTGTTGGATGAAGCAGGAAAGGAAATACCAAGAGACAAGGTTGACATCAGCATGACGAATGTCAGCACCACGGTTGAAATATATGCAACCAAGACAGTTCCGGTAATTTATGAGATGACCGGTGAAGCTGCAGAAGGATATTTTGCCACAGGTGAAGCAGAGGGGCGGGTTACAGAACTTGAAATTGCCGGAAAAGAGGCAATCCTTGCACAGATTACGGAAATCCTGGTGGCCGGAGAGGTCTTGTCTGCGGAAGGAGCAAGTGAGACGGTTATTGCCAACATAAATCTTGACGATTATTTGCCGGCAGGTATTTTCAGAGTAAATCAAGAGGAAAGTGATCAGGTGGAAGTAATGATTCCGGTTGTTCCGATTGTTGAGAAGGAATATAAGTCACTGCGTATGGGTCAGACCCAGGTGGTAAATGTTCCGGAAGGTTATTCTGTAGAGCATATATTAAAGAGTGCGGAAATGACGGTTGTTGTACGTGGTCCTGAACACTTGGTAGAAGTGCTCAGTCCTGCAGATATCACAGGCACTATTGATATTGCTGCCTGGTTGGAGGCAAATGAGCGAACCGAGTTAAAGGATGAAGAGACACTTAGCATAAAAGCTGTTTATGACATAGCAGAATATATTGAGGTTGTAGATTCTACGCCTATAGAGTTAATTGCAAAAAAATCGGAGGATTAGGCAGGACTATACTGTTTGATACAGCAGAAGGAGGTGCGATATGATATCTGCAAAGGTTACGATTCAAAATTCTGCAGGGCTACATTTAAGGCCTGCTGGAGTTCTCTGTAAGAAAGCCATGGAGTATAAATGTCGTATTACCTTCCGCTTCAGAGGTATTACCGGTGATGCGAAGAGTATACTGAGTGTGTTGGGAGCATGTGTCAAGAAAGACAGCGAGATAGAGTTTTTCTTTGATGGGGCAGATGAAAAAGAAGCGATGGAAGCACTGGTACAGACAATAGAAAGTGGTCTTGGCGAATAGCCGAGACCACTTTTTAATACTTCACTTTTTATTATCGTATAAGTACCCAGCCATCGACCCAGCGAAGGAAAGTATCAACGTAATCCTTGCTGACGGTAGTGCCGGTAAGCACCGGGTAGAATAACAGGAACAGGCCAAATACAGCTATGGTATAAGCAATCAGGGTTCTTTGATAGGTCTTCGGACGCAGATGTTCTTTAAATTGTAGGAAGGAATATCCTATCATAAGCGCTACAAACGGAACACATGGGAAGTAGTGATAAATAAAGGTACATCTGCTTACCAGCATCCACGGAAGGTACTGTGCGAGATAACCGATTGCCAGAAATTTTGCAGGTTCCTTCTTCTGACAAATGGCCAGATAAACGGTATACACAAATGCAGGAATACCAGCCCACCAAACGAGAGGATTACCGAAAGCACTGAGGCCCTGCCTTAAAGTTTCTCCCACAGTATTAGAGTAGTAGAGAATCGGCCGCACTATGGTCGGCCATTCGTACCAGGTCGAAGAATAGGCATGGGTAGCTTCCAGTGTACTGTGATATTGAAACATGAGCTTCTGGTTTGCCAGCATTCTGTCAAACAATCCCGGGTTAGAAGGGTCTACAAAAGGAATATAGGACAGCAAGTAAATCAAGCCGGGGATTACCACAAAGAATATCATACAAAAGCCAATTGTTTGCAGCGTGTATTTCTGAAAATGTGCAATAATATGACTGTGGCTGATACTATGGGTGCTGCCTTTCGGAGTCTGCAGGGCGTAACGGTATTCCCGGAAGCGCTGAAACAGATGCAGAAAGAATATAATTGCCAACCCGGCACCTGCATAAAAACCGGTCCATTTGGTGGCAATGCCAAAGCCAAAGGTAATACCGCAGGCTCCTAGCGGAAGCAGTGTCTTCCACAGGCTTGTACGGTAAAAGTTCATACTGCAATACCGTTCCATAAAATAATACATAAGTATAATGAAGAACGTTATAAAAACATCAATGGTGGCAATACGGGTCTGGGTAAAATGCATAAAGTCAAATGCAAATATAAAGGCAATGCATCCGCCCAGCATACGGTTTCGGGTAATATTTCTGCCTAAAAGATACATAAACGGCAGCATCAGTATACCCATAAAAGCGCCCATAAAGCGAAAACCGAATGGGGTAGTACCAAACAGCAGGGCTCCTATTGTAAGCAATATTTTGCCGAAAGGCGGATGGGTATTTTCGTAAGTCCGCAGTCCGTGCATAAATTCATAAACAGTTCTGGTGTAATATATTTCGTCAAAAATCGTAGTGCTCTGTGCATCTACAGCGTCAGGGAAGGTGTCCTTTTCATCAAAAAGAGGTAAATAGTCTGCTTCCTGTGCTGTTTGCACAAACTCCCCGTTTATATCAGTAAGTACCAATTCTCCTACCACAGCATCTTCAGTGATATTGGTAATTCGTATGCTTGCCGCAGGCTCTGCAAGAGTAATGTACTCCCACTCAAATACGTCAGCAAGTTCTATGTCCTGCACATAAGTCCAGTCAGCATCCGGAGCGGCTTTGGTCTCCAGCCTGCAGGTAATATCCTGCTCGTTTAATAAATACCAGTAAATACCGGAAATGCTTTGATCGTTTTCCGCATCGAATTCTAAATAAGTATTGTACGGGAAGTTTAGCTCCGTCTCAGGGGCTTTGGTTACGCCCAGATTGGTGAGGGCAAAAATACCGTAAAAGAGAGAAATACCCAGTATAAAATACAAATCTGTTTTAGTAAAGCCCATAGGCTGGCGTGGCTGCTCCGGCGGGCAGGCCAATTGGAATCCGGTGTTGCCGGACTTCTGATTATATTTTGGCTTAGATGCCTTTTTCGAAGTTGTTTTATTGGTATATTTTACATCAGGTTTCAGGTTCCCTTTTATGGAACGATATATCGTGCGGTACAAAAATAACCCGCCCAGCAAAGTGAAAAAGGAAATCGATAAAATGCCGAAAGATTTCGCACTGTAATTGGATGGGTCATAAAAGAAAAGTACCCAGAATACATTTCCAAAGTGACAGCATGACAAAAGCCCGTAACTGTGAAAATATTCTCTTTCCTGATTGTGTATGTAAGTAAACAGCAGCAGTATCATCACCGGGAACAGGTACCGTTCGTGCATGCGCACAGAAAACAGGAACATGCTGCATACCAAAAAGGCGCCTGTCACATAATATCTGTCCGGATGATTTTTACGCTTGTAAAAAATAATAAAGGAAACGATTGTCATAGCAATGATAAAAAGCGTTCCCCATTGACCATAGGTCAGAAACCCCAGTGTCTTATCCTGAGATGCCCAGTTTTTGCCGAGAAGCCCCCAAAAATTAAAAGCATTTACGGCAGCATAAGGGTAAGAGGATAAAGTATCCGTGTATTGGGAAATTACCTTGTCCAGGCCAAATGGCAGGCACAGCAGAACGATCATTAAAATGGCAAGTACACCGCCTAAAATATTACGTATAATTTCCTTTGCAGGGCGTCGGTTTAAATACTGTTCTGCCAGATTGCACAAAATAAGCGGTGCAAACAATAGCGTCTGGGGCTTAATGAGTATGCTCAGGGCGAAGAGAAAATAAGCAGGTATGGGCTTGTTTTCCGTTAAAAGAATGCAGGTGCAAAGTACCAGCAAAGTAAATACTGCGTCCACCTGTCCCCAAAGTACGGAATTGGTAAAAACCGCCGGGTGGAATAAGTAGATGGCACTCAGCAGCAAAGCGGTAGTGGGTTTAAAATGTTTCTGCGCAAATTTATAAATCAGAGCACCTGTTACCATATCGCATAGCAAAGCAGGGAGCTTTAAAATAAGCAGACTGGCGCCGGAAAGGGTGTGGATACCAAAGGCGGCAAAGAGGCCGCCCAAAAAGTTCAGCACATACAAGTATCCCGGTGGATAATCGCAAAAATAATCCGGAGAATAAAAGTTGGCAAAACCGTTCTCCCAAAGTCTCCGGGCCCAATTGTAAAAGCAGGCCGTATCAGAGGCAAAGCCCTGGTAAAGGCAGGCGCACAAAATGCGGAAGATCAGAGCCAGTCCGAAAAGAATCAGGACCGGTTTGTTTTGCAAAAGGGGGTTCTTTTTCGTCATATGTAAATTCCTCGTATCGTTGTATTTATGAATATAAGTTTATCATGAAATTGCGAATAGTACAATTACTGAGTGGGAGTTTTTTGAAAAATCAAGGCCGGCACGCAACAATATTTCCTTGATTTCGTTTTGGTATGATGGTAGACTGTTTCTATAGGAAATAGAAGGTTTAACAAATTTTCAAAATAAATATTGTGAGGTGCCGCTATGAAAAGAGTGGATTTTGGTACAACAAAAACAGGGGAAAAGTGCAGTAAATATATTTTTGCCAATGCGGCAGGTTTGGAAGTAGAGTTTTCTGATTTTGGAGCACTTATTCTGGCACTTCGTGTTCCTGACCGAAACGGTGACAGCAAGGATGTCATATTAGGATACGATACCATGGCTGAATATTATGATAATGACTGTGGCTTCGGTGCCTACATAGGTCGTAACGGCAACCGCATTGGAGGTGCCTGCGTGACATTGGATGGGGTGGAATATTCGCTGGAGACTAATGACAATGGCAACAATCTACATAGCGGCAGTAACCGTTCTCACTATCAATTTTATCAGGCAAAGACAGGAGAGAATGAAGAGGGCAGTTTTGTGGAATTTGAGCGTGTAAGTCCCCATCTGGAGCAGGGATTTCCGGGCAATTTAAAGCAAAAGCTTCGTTATACATTAACGGACCGTAGTGAGCTGATTCTGGATTATGAAATGGAAAGTGACATGACTACGGTAGTGAATCCTACTAACCATGCATATTTTAATCTGGCGGGGCATGACAGCGGTGATATTCTTTCCCACGAGATGGAGATATATGCTGACAGCTTTCTTCCTACGGATGAGGAACTGATTCCTACCGGGGAAATCGCTTCTGTAGAGGGGACACCGATGGATTTTCGCAAGGCAAAGGCTGTAGGACTGGATATTGATTCAGCATATTTGCCGCTTGAGATTGCCGGAGGATATGACCACAATTATGTTTTTGCCAATGACGGCCGGTTAAAACCGGCAGCAAAGCTTTACAGTGCCCAAAGCGGCATTTTCATGAAGGTTTTCACGGATTTGTGCGGTATGCAGGTGTATTCGGGTAATTTTCTGGATGGTGCGAAGGGCAAGAACGGTGCAGTATATGAGAAACGAAACGGTATTTGCTTTGAGACGCAGTTTTATCCAAATGCTTGTAAGCAGCCGGGCTTTCCAAGCAGTGTGCTGGCAGCAGGTAAGGTGTTTCGCAGCCGCACGGTTTATCAGTTTGGTATAGAAAAGTAGTAATGAAAATAGGCTGGTGAAAACCGATTATAAAGGTTTTCACCAGCCTGTTATGTGCCTAAGTATCCGGAGAAAGCTGTCAATGACAGGTCCGGCAGATACTGAAATTATTCGTAGTCGAACATATCACCGTCTTCGATGATTAATACCATGGTCTTACCGGTATTTAAAGTGATTTCATTACCGTCTTCGTCGTAGTATCTGGTAGCGCCGTATTCGCTTTCCTTTTCCCAGGTACACTTAATCATCTTGCCCTGAGTCACGTACCATGCATCGCGGCCGGAATCAATGGTCTGGAACCAGAGATATCCTTTGGCATCACGTACTGCATATTCACAGGACTGTATGATCAGGTTGGTAAAAGCAAGCTGCTGGCCGTTTGCACCGTCGATGTGTGGACCGTCTGTGCCATTAGACACGTGCTGGGAACGGTAATATAAACCGTCAGCTTCATTGTACTCAAAGTAGCATTTGGTTAATGGGTAGCAGGCAGTCATATCTACATATGTAGCATCTTCAGCGGAGCTGTACTGTGTCAGAGTGTTCAGATTAGACGGAGTAGTAAAGTTGTAATGGGTCTCATCTGCTAATCCGCGATCCTTTTCTTCAAAGCCTAAGGTTTCTAAAAAGTCTTTTACTTTGGAACCGTTAATGTATGCGTTATGAGGGGCAGAGCGGTCAGCGGAACGGTAGAATGGAGAACCGCTTCTGCTCTGGTATACATTACCGTTTAAGTGGTCGGTAGTGTCTCTTTCTCTAAGTGCCTCATCATATATAGTGCCGCCATAGGAAGTAATAATAGAATCCCATTCGAAAGCCCAGTATCCATAGTATTCGCGGAAGGAACGGATATTACCGATCTTCTCAACGGATTCGTAATCTTCAAAAATAGCCATCATACGGGTCATACGTCCTTCCACATTGGCTTCGTATAAGATGCTTGCTTCAGACAAACCGTAATGCGGAATAGCGGCTGATTCATTAGGAATCATCACAGCAAGCGGACGCTGGTCATATAAGTCCTCATCAATCCATTCATTGGTAAACCTACTGCGTACCATGCCTTCTTCCGGGGGAATAGAGTCATCGATAACTGTCTCAACTGTTTCGGTGGTTGCAGCAGTTTCGGTTGCAGCCGTTGATTCTGTAGGGGTCACGGTAGATTCGATAACTTCTGCATCACTGCCGGTTACAGGAGCTGCGTTGTCTCCACAGCCGGTAAGGAGGGCAGCCGAAGCGATCATGACGCATAATGCGACGTGTAATTTCTTCATGAAAAATAGAACCTCTCTTTCTTGGGTGACGCAAAGTGTCACATTTAAATATATAATAACACAAATTCAGAAAACTGTCATTAGAAAAAGCTGCCAGGTTTTTGTGCATTATGCCCAAAAAGGAGCGTTTAAAAGAATAAGTGTGTGGTACAAGCGATAATAAAACCGAGAATTGCGCCGGCAACAACCTGTAAAGGTGTATGTCCCACGAATTCTTTGAGCTTCTCATCCATAGGCATAATCTCATTATGAATGTCTTTTAAAAGCTCCATCAAATCGTTTAACACCTTGGCTTGTATACCCGTTTCACGCCGAACGCCTCTGGCATCATACATAACAATAATGGCCAGAATGACGGAAATGGCAAACTCACTGCTGCCCGCTCCGTGCAGAAAGAAGCTGGAGGTAGCCAGGGCTGTCACGGTAGAAGAATGGCTGCTTGGCATGCCGCCGCTACCATACATGCGTTCCAAATCAAAGTTTTTGGTTAAAAAGGCATGGATAAGAGTCTTAAGCACCTGAGCCACCAACCATGCCGTGGCTGCAGATATAAATAATTCATTGGATAATAAATCTGTTATAAAAGTCATATGGTTACCTTCTTTCTTTTATGCTTATATTTTATATGAAAGTATGTGCAAAGTAAAGGAAAAGGTTGTAAAAATCATGTGGATTTGGTATGATAATGAAAGTAAAGGAGATTTTGCCATGGAATTATTAAGCGTTGTGGTGCCTTGTTACAATGAAGAGGAGACAGTTGCAGATTTTTATGCAGAGTTTATCAAAAATGAACCTTTTCTGAAAAACAGAGGCATGGACTTTGAGATTATATATATAAACGACGGCTCTAGGGATGGGACGGCAGCAGAGATTAAGAAGCTTCATGAGAAGGATGAAAGAGTGCATATGGTGTCCTTTTCCAGAAATTTTGGTAAAGAAGCGGGTCTGTTTGCAGGCCTAGAGCATGCCAGGGGAGATTACGTGGTAGCCATGGATGTGGATTTACAGGATCCGCCGAGCCTGTTGCCGGAGATGTTTTCTTATATAGACCGGGGGTATGATTCTGTAGCCACCCGCAGAGTGACCAGAAAGGGCGAGCCGCCTATTCGCTCGTTCTTTGCCAGATGCTTTTATAAGCTGATGCGCATGATCAGTAAGACGGAGATTGTAGACGGAGCCAGAGATTACAGGCTTATGACCAGACAGATGGTGGATGCTATTTTGTCTATGCCGGAGTACAACCGCTTTACCAAGGGCATTTACGGCTGGGTTGGCTTTGAGACTTATTGGCTGGAATACGAGAATATAGAGCGCGTGAAGGGAGAAACGAAATGGAGCTTCTGGAAGCTGTTATTATATTCCATTGAAGGCATTATGGCTTTCTCCACCGTTCCTCTTTCTATTGCGGCGGTAGTGGGGATTTTATTCTGCATCATTGCCTTCTTAGCGATGATATTTATCATTGTCAGGGCCATGATTTGGGGAGACCCTGTTGCGGGATGGCCGTCCACTGCATGCATTATTACTCTGGTGGCCGGTGTGCAGCTGTTTTGTATTGGTATCATCGGACAGTACCTTGCAAAAACTTACATGGAAGTTAAAAATAGGCCAATATATATTGTGAAAGAAAAATTCTAACAACACATGATATTGTAAAAATGCTGAAATATTGCGGAATGCGCGATGTGTTCACCTTTTCAAAAATCGACAGCTATGGTAGAATTCTCACTAACGGAGGCTTTTTACGTTGGATAAAAAGTATTTCTGTCAATAACGGTGCAGAGGGAGAATTTTACTTATGGATATTTTAACAATAGGTGATGTACAACTGGAAAAGTATATTACCAAGATTATGCTGGACATAGGGGTGCCGGCACATTTAAAGGGCTATCATTATTTGAGGGATGCGATTATGCTTTCCGGAAAGGACATGGAAGCAGTATCAAGTGTGACAAAATTATTATATCCCACAATTGCCAAACATTTTAAAACTACGGATCAAAAAGTAGAAAGGGCAATTCGGAATGCTATTGAGGTATCCTGGACCAGGGGTAACAGCGATACTTTTGAGGAACTGTTTGGTTACTCCTACGAACAAGGCAAGAACAGGCCTACCAACAGTGAATACATAGCAAGAATTGCTGATAAAGTGAGATTAGACATACGTGCGATGTGATATAGAATCGTCAGTCCTTTTGGGGAGTAAGGTTCCCGAAGGGGCTGATTGTTTTTTTTGTGGGAATGTGTTATACTAAAATATAAGATGTTGGGTTTGTAGGCGTATAGCGTCTCATAACCCTCGGGACGGCGTAAGAAAACAGATTTCAGGAACGCAAATTTAGGGATGAAAATATGACGATTTGGTTGGTGACAGGGCTTTGGGTGATTCTTGGGTGTGCGGAAGCGGCGCATTTGCTTACCCTTATGACAGACCAAAGCCTGCAGACGTATAACCTGTTGTGTGGGATATTTGTTTTGACAGGTGTCCTTGTGTATGCAGGGATTTTGACTTGGTGGAAAAGGAAAGCTCCAAAGCTTGAAAGTAAAAAGGCGAAGCGGAAGGTGACATGGCAGGGAGTACTGTTTGTAGTGCTGGCAGTACTGACACTGGTGCACTTTTTACGGGGATATGTGCCGGACCTGGAGGATGCTGTTTACGAAATTACCATAGGCAATGTGGAAAGCGGCCGTATCATGGAGGTGCATCCTTTTTTGGGACAGACCGGTGGCAGTGGGATGCCTCTGCGCATGAAAATTTTGGGATTATCCAGTTTATACAGCAGTTTGATAACAATATCACAACAATCCACCTATATGATTATGTGTAAAGTGGTGCCTATTGTGGTATGGAGCTGTACGATGCTGGTTTACCAGGCCTTTGGGGAGAAGCTTTTTCCCGAGGACAGAGGAAAACGCCGGCTTTTTTTAAGTCTGATTGCATTCTTCTTTTTAATTACTTCGAAGAGTACCGGACTTGCTGGATACAGGCTGTTTTTTGCAGGCTTTTCCGGAGAAACGATCAGAGGCGTATTGCTGATACCCTATGCTTTGTATGTAAGTTGGCAGAGGAAGTGGATTTTGGCGGTACTGGCCATAGTGGCAGAGGCCTGCCTGGTATGGACTACCTGGGGAATAGGATATTGCACGGTTATTGTAGTGTGTATGCTTATCGTACACCTTTGGATGGATAGGAGGTGTAAGCATGCTTCTGGCATGGAGTAGATGGTTGGAAGGCGTAAGTGCTTTTAAGACAGGGCAGGGCATGCTGTGGATTTTTGCTTTCGGACTGTTTATCCTGCTTTGGCGCAGGGGCAGTCAGGAACAGAGGAGATTGGCCGTATTGTCTGCGGTATTGGGTTTAGCGGTGCTGTGCCCGCTGTCAGCAGTGGTACTATTGCAAGGATTTACCCCCTTTTATCATTGGCTGGATTTACAGCAATTATTTCCGCTGCCGTTATGGATGGCGCTGTTTGGTGTCGTGCTGGGAGAGGGCCTGCAAAGGATAAGTATTCCGGGCTGTTCGGGCATTTCATACAAAGGGCAGGTGAAAACGGTCCTTGCTTATATCTGTGTGGGTGTTTTGCTGCTTACGGCTACCAATTTTCATGGCTTTGATGAGAAGGCGGAGGCAGATGAGCACGGAGTACCGATGAAAACGGCGGAAGCTTTTGACACGCTTTACGAGCTGGTGGGTGACGCGCAGATTGTACTGGCGGCCAAAGGGGATATGCTGCAGTATACCAGGCTTTACGAGCCTGCCTGGCATCCGCTGTACGGCAGGGATTTGTGGAGCGGCAAGTCTGCCAGTTATGTAGATAGTGGATATGAAGTGGAGTATGAATATTACAGCTTGTTAGAACAGGCCCAGCTGGTGGGCGAGGACCAGGAAGCGTTTCTTGCACTGCTTTCCGGGGGAGAAGCGGATTGTGTGATTGTACCTTACTACTGGAGGGAGGAGTACAGTCAGATTCCGGGCTACGAGTTATTTACATTGACAGAAGAATATAATGTAATCATAAAAAAGGAATGGATAGCAGAATGAGCGATTTAGTAAGTATTATCGTGCCGGTTTATAATGTAAAGGCATATATAGCGGCTACGATTGAGAGCGTGACTGCACAGACCTATACAAATTGGGAACTGATTTTGATTGAGGACGGTTCTACAGACGGTACGAAAGAGTTTTTGGAGCGGTATTTAAAAGAGCATGCAGATGACAGGATTCAGTATCATGTGCTTCCGGAGAATATCGGTGCTGCGGCTGCCAGAAACTACGGTGTGGATATATGCCGGGGACGTTTCGTGACTTATCTGGATTCGGATGATATGTGGAGACCGGAGAAGCTTGCCCATCAGGTGGCTTTTATGAAGGAACAGGACGCGGCATTTTGTTATACAGGCTACGAATTTGCGCTTGCTTCCGGTGAAGGAACCGGTAAGGTGGTAGAGGTGCCCGAGAAGCTTACCTACAAGGAGGCTTTGAAAAATACTACGATATTTACTTCCACCGTTATGTTTGACAGTGAGAAGCTTTCCAAGGAGCAGCTGCACATGCCGTTAGTAAAAAGCGAGGACACGGCTCTCTGGTGGCGTATTTTAAGAGACGGCCGCACAGCTTACGGCCTGCAGGAGAATTTAGTTTTGTACAGACGTATCGGCAACAGCCTTTCCGCCAATAAGCTGGAGGCTATCAGGCGTATTTGGAATTTATACCGCAAAGAAGAAAAGTTAAGTATTCCTTATAGTGCATACAATTTCTGCTTT
>JAFTXF010000013.1 GCA_017461685.1 Lachnospiraceae bacterium | reverse complement strand
GATACCATGAATTGCTGTCTGTTCGATGTGGAGCACGTATTAAAGGGCGGCTTCGAGATGGGTAATATCTGGTATAACGAGCCGAAGACTCTGGACGTTGCCTTTGACGTAATCGGTGATATCGTGCTTAGTGCAGCCAGCCAGCAGTACGGCGGGTTTACCGTACCTAGCGTAGATTTGATTTTAGAGCCGTACGCAGAGAAGTCTTACAAGAAATACAGAGAAAAGTATGCCCGTCTGGGATTAAGCGAGGAGCTTGCAGAGGCAGAGACTGTCCGCGATTTGGAACGTGACTTTGAACAGGGCTTCCAGGGCTGGGAGTACAAGTTTAATACCGTTGCTTCAAGCCGCGGTGACTATCCGTTTATTACCATGACCATGGGTACCGGTACCGGCCGTTTTGCCAAGATGGCATCTATCGGTATGCTGAAGGTTCGTAGGAAGGGCCAGGGTAAGGAAACCTGCAAAAAGCCTGTATTGTTCCCGAAGATTGTATTTTTGTATGATGAGAATTTACACGGACCGGGCAAGCCGTTAGAGGATGTTTTCGATGCAGGTGTAGAATGCTCTGCCAAGACCATGTATCCTGACTGGTTAAGCTTAACCGGCAAGGGCTATGTGGCAAGCATTTACAAGCAGTACGGCGAGATTATTTCCCCGATGGGCTGCAGAGCCTTCCTGTCTCCTTGGTACAGAAGAGGCGGTATGCATCCGGCTGATGAGAATGATACTCCTGTATTCGTGGGCCGTTTTAATATCGGTGCAGTTTCTCTGCATTTACCGATGATTTTGGCAAAGGCACGTAAGGAGAGCAAGGATTTTTATGAAGTAGTAGATTATTATTTAGAGTTGATTCGTAAGCTGCATATTCGTACCTATGCATATTTGGGTGAAATGCGTGCTTCCACCAATCCGTTAGCTTACTGTGAAGGCGGTTTCCTTGGCGGTCATTTAAAGCCAAGCGACAAGATTAAGCCATTGCTTAAGTCAGCAACCGCAAGCTTTGGTTTTACTGCGTTAAATGAGCTTCAGGAGCTTTATAACGGCAAGTCCTTAGTAGAGGATGGTTCATTTGCTGTTGAGTTTATGGAATATATCAATACCAAGATTAACCAGTTTAAGGAAGAGGACGGCAATTTATATGCCATTTACGGCACTCCTGCTGAAAGCCTTTGCGGTACGCAGGTGCAGCAGTTCAGACGTAAATACGGCATTGTAGAAGGTGTTTCTGACAGAGAATACGTAAGTAATTCCTTCCACTGCCATGTCAGTGAGGAGATTACCCCTATTCAGAAGCAGGATCTTGAGGGACGTTTCTGGGATTTGGCAAACGGCGGCAAGATTCAGTATGTAAAATATCCAATCGACTACAATAAAGAAGCTATCAAGACTTTGATTTACAGAGCAATGGAACTGGGCTATTACGAAGGCGTAAACCTGTCTCTGGCTTATTGTGATGATTGCGGTCATCAGGAACTGGAGATGGATGTATGCCCTAAGTGCGGCAGCCGCAATCTGACGAAGATTGACAGAATGAACGGCTATCTGTCTTATTCAAGAGTTCACGGCGATACCAGATTGAATGCAGCCAAAATGGCTGAAATTGCCGAGAGAAAAAGTATGTAAAACCAGATAAGCCATGTATCTTATGAGAGATATTGCGTTGCATGCTTGCATGCATAAGAAATATCACGAAATAAGATATGTGGCGCCCTGCCAACAGCGAGATTTTTAGCTGCGTAAGCAGCGGGAAAGACTGCGAAGCGGGGGGATCGAGCTGGCTTGGCAGAGCGCCATGGCTTATCGAGACTAGAGCCTGCGCCAGCAGCGGGAAAGACTGCGAAGCGGGGGGATCGAGCTGGGCTGGCAGGGCGCCATGGCTTATCTAATAATTGAAAATTTCAGGAGAAAATATAACAAAATGAGATATCACAATATAACAAAGGACGACATGCTCAACGGCGACGGGCTTCGGGTCGTCCTCTGGGTGGCAGGCTGCAATCACTGTTGTAAGGGCTGCCAGAATCCAATCACATGGGATGCTGCCGGAGGATTACTTTTTGATGATGACGCTAAGGCTGAGATTTTTGAGCAGCTGGACAAAAATTATATATCCGGCATTACGTTTTCAGGCGGTGATCCGTTGCATCCGGCCAACCGGGTAGACGTACGCAATTTAGCCATAGAGATTAAGGAGAAGTATCCAAACAAGACACTTTGGCTCTACACGGGCTTTACCTGGGAGGAAATTGCTGAGTTGTCTATCATGCAGTATTTGGACGTAGTCGTAGAAGGACCGTTTATCTTAGAGAGACGTGACGTCAAGCTTCTCTGGAAGGGCAGCGACAACCAGAGAGTTGTGGACGTCAAGGCTACACTGGCAAGCGATGACATTTATAAGCCGGTATTACACTGTGGAGATTATGCATAATGAGTGATTTTGAAAAGATAAAAATTTTATACCATTCAGATAAGATTGATAAATTAACTTACATAGATGGAAAAAGTGACTGGATTGATTTGCGGGCCGCAGAACGATATGAGCTGAAAAAGGGTGATTTTACTTTAATTAATCTGGGGATTTCCATGAGATTACCGGAAGGCTATGAAGCACACATCGCACCGAGAAGCTCTACCTTCAAGAAATGGGGTCTGATTCAGACGAACGGAGTAGGCGTTGTGGATTTCTCCTACAATACCTCTGAGGATGTGTACATGATGCCGGTATATGCGACCAGAGACACCGTGATTGAGATAAATGATCGTGTGTGCCAGTTCCGCATTATGAAAAATCAGCCGAGAATTGAATTTGAAGAAGTGGACAAGTTAGAAGGGGTTGCCAGAGGAGGATTTGGCTCTACCGGAAAGGCTTGAGAAAGCATTTAAATTTAGTAGTACTAAGCACGGACAAGATAAGGTTTGAACACCTGGTTTTGTCTGTGCTTTTTAAGTTTTACAACTTCCTAACATCTCGGTAATGTTTTAATAATATTTCCACAGTATGCTGTTAATATAAAATACCGACATGGGAAGTGTCAGCACGAATAGTGTTGGTATGAGCAGTACAATGCATGATAAACACAATGTTTCATAGAAAATGAAAAGCATCAAAGAGGATAGATATATGTTGCCAACAAGAGAAGAAGCAGAGGAACTTTTAAGGGAAGCAGAGAAATGTAATCCCGGCCCTTGGGGAAATCATAGTCGTATAGTCGCCCACTGTGCGGAAAGGATAGCAGCAGGATGTGATGGATTAGATGCTGATAAAGCTTATAAAATAGGACTATTACATGATATAGGCAGAAAATTCGGTGTCAGACATTTGGGACACGTATCGGATGGGTATTCCTATATGATGTCCCTGGGGTATGATGAAGCTGCCAGGATATGTCTGACGCATTCCTTCCATAATGAGACCACAGATGGCTATATCGGAAAGTTTGACACGTCTGAGGAAGAATTGAAGATGATTCAGGATGCATTAAGCGCAGTAACGATGGACGAGTATGACAGGCTGATTCAATTATGTGATTCCATTGCAGGGCCCGAGAGTGTACTGGATATTGAAGAACGAATGGGAGATGTAAAACGCAGATATGGCTATTATCCACAGGCAAAGTGGGACAATAATCTTTTGCTTAAGAAGCATTTCGAAGCCCAAATAGGCAAGGATATATATTCAGCAGTAGATAAAGAAAATTTCAAGTTGAATAGCAGACAGTAGTTTAGTATAAAGTGATTTATAAAAACAAAGTCAGTATAATAAAGTCAATATGATATCAGGAGGGAAACATGAAAGGTACAAGCAGTAAAGAAAACGCAGGGGCACCAAAGAAGAGCGGGAGAAAAACCAGGAAATTCATTATTTTAAGTGTGGAAGTGATTTTGCTTTCCGCTATGTTATGTGTATTGTGGTTTGTCACCAGATTCACAGATGAAGAGGAAGGTATTAAGCGTGTAGAGATAAGCTCTGATGATATTATTATAAACGAGGGCCTGTTAGAGCAGGACAAGGAGC
Source organism: Lachnospiraceae bacterium (assembly GCA_017461685.1). Classification (GTDB taxonomy): domain Bacteria; phylum Bacillota; class Clostridia; order Lachnospirales; family Lachnospiraceae; genus RGIG6307. Next base: position 13,448 of record JAFTXF010000013.1, on the reverse strand, counting down.
AGACAACAGAAGAAGACGGTGACGAGATTGTAGTGGAAAAGGATACCTTCCGTACCATTGCGTTATTTGGTCTGGATTCTACCATCGGAGCACTGACCAGCGGCACCCGCAGTGACACGATTATGGTGGCTTCCATCAACAATACGACTAAAGAAGTACATTTGATGAGTGTGTATCGTGATACATACCTGAATCTGGGCAATGATACCTACAATAAGTGCAATACTGCTTATGCAAAAGGTGGTGCCAAACAGGCGATCAATATGCTTAATATGAATCTGGATTTGAATATTACAGATTTTGTTGCAGTAGGATTCAAGGGTGTCATGGATACGGTGGATGCTATCGGCGGAGTATATATTGACGTGGATGCAGATGAGTTAAAGCATATCAACAATTATCAGATCAGCATTGCGGAAAATCTCAAGATTTCTTATGAACCGCTGACGGAACCGGGATATCAGGAAGTGAACGGTTTGCAGGCTACTGCATATTGCCGTATTCGTCAGGTGGGTAATAATGACTTCAAACGTACCGAGAGGCAGAGAGAAGTGCTGCAGGCGATTTTAAACGAAGCAAAGGATATTGACGTAAAGAGTCTTACCAAGCTGGCTGAGGAGGTATTCGGTGATTTTTACACCTCTGTAGATTTGGAGGAAATCGTTACTCTTTTGAGTGACTTAGGCTCCTACACATTAGTTGATGAAGGCGGATTTCCAACCGCGGAGTATCGGACCGGAGCTACTCTTGGTAAGAATGTGGGAGACAGTGTTATCTGCACAGACTTAGAAGCTGCCGTGGCGGAATTTCATGAGAGAATTTATGGCGAGGAAGCATATGTAGTAACGGATACGGTAAAGGAAATCAGTGCAACCATTGCTGCCAATACAAAGCCGTATCTGAAGCAGTAATGTGAAGGATTAGATAAGCGCATTTGACCAAATCATTTATAGTAATAACCCCAAAATAGATGAAATGAAGTATAAAGACTCCTTTTCTTGGAAAACTAATTTCAGGAAAAGGAGTTTTATTATGTCTGAAAATACTACAAAAACAATTTCAACAAATTTGCAGGAAAATATGGATTATTTAAGTCAGGCAATGCAGATAGATGTAAGCTTTGACCTGGTATATCGTGTGGTACATGTGGGTGGGAGAGAAGCATGCATTTATTTTATTGACGGCTTTTGCAAGGATGAACTGATGCAGAAAATGCTGCAGTATTTTATGGATATGAAGCCGGAGGATTTGCCGGCGGATGCCCATGGGATGATTAAAAAGAAGGCGCCTTATGTGGAAATCGATTTGGCGGATAACTATGAAAAGATTCAATACAGCATATTGTCAGGCGTGTTTGTTTTGATGATCGACGGATATGACAGGGCAGTATTAATCGATTCCAGAACCTATCCGGCCAGAAGTGTGGAGGAGCCTGCAAAGGACAGGACCCTGCGCGGAAGTAAGGACGGCTTTGTGGAAACTATTGTATTTAACACGGCGCTTATCAGAAGGCGTATCAGAGACAGACACCTGCGCATGGAGATGATGAATGCCGGTGAAACCTCCAAGACGGATATTGTTGTCTGCTATATGGAGGATAGGGTCGATAAGGAGTTCCTGCGGGAAATCAAAAATAAAATTAAAAACATCAAAGTAGACGCACTTACCATGAATCAGCAGAGCCTTGCGGAGTGTCTGTATCCTCATAAATGGTACAATCCGTTTCCGAAATTTAAGTATACCGAGCGACCGGATACCGCAGCGGCACAGATTCTGGAAGGCAATATTATTATCCTGGTAGATAATGCCCCTTCTGTTATGGTAATGCCGACTTCCTTTTTTGATGTGGTGGAGGAAGCAGACGATTATTATTTTCCGCCTATTACCGGTACGTATTTGCGTATCAGCCGGTTTATTATTACGGTGTTAACGTATATCATTTCGCCGTTGTATTTATTGCTGATGCAAAATCCTCAGTGGATTCCGGAGAATTTTCAGTTTATTGCCGTAAAGGAAAATGTTAATGTGCCGATTGTGCTGCAGTTTCTGATATTGGAGCTGGCCATTGACGGTCTCAGGCTGGCCGCAGTAAATACGCCGAATATGTTAAGCACACCGCTAAGTATTATGGCGGCGCTGGTACTTGGGGAGTTTTCGGTAAAGAGCGGATGGTTTAACAGTGAGGTTATGCTGTATATGGCATTTGTAGCCATCGCAAGTTACACCCAACCGAATTATGAAATGGGTTATGCTTTGAAATTTATGCGAATAATTAATCTGGTACTCACTTCAATATTTAATGTTTGGGGCTTTATTGCAGGAGTTGCTATTTTGCTTCTGTCATTAATCAGCAACAAGACGGTATCTAAGCAGAGTTATTTGTATCCGCTGATACCATTTGAATGGAAGAAACTGAAAAATCTATTGTTTAGAGTGCGGCTGCCGGGGTCACGGGATTGAAAAGGAAATGCAGAGAACTATTTATACTAAGAGTTCTCTGCTTCTTTTTTTGTTGCGGTGCATTCGGCAGGAACTGCCGACAGCAGATCTTGTGGGTGGAATTTCAGTACAATTCATAAGGCTATTAGAATAACGGAGTAACAAGTTAGGCAAATTTTTCATTGACACAGAATGTATCATGGTATACAATCATACTAAGTTAAAAATGGGGTGGATATATACTATTCCCCTTTTTATACAAATAAAATGAATATTTATACAGAAAAGGAAGGAATTATGGAGCAGGATATATTAAGTCGATTGCGGAAGCTTCCCGGTAAAATCGGTTTCTATTACAAGAATCTGGCTACCGGTGAAGTGATTACATATCAGGAAGATGAGGCCTTTTTGGCGGCCAGTGTTATCAAATTATATATTATGGCGGAGGCAGTTCGTCAGTGTAAGGAGGGCATTCTTTCCAAGGATGACATGATTTGCATTGACAAGTCCAAGTGCGTTCCGTCCTGTGGTGCACTGACTTATATGCATGACGGTTTAGAGGTTACGATTCAGGATTTATACACGTTGATGATTATTCTGAGTGACAATTCTGCTACGAATTTTTTAATTGATATATTGGGTGAGGACGCCATTAACGATGGCATTCGTGCACTGGGCTGCGAGAAGACCCAGTTAAACCGCAAGATGTACGATGCAGAGAAGTCTGCAAGAGGCATTCAGAATTATGTATGTCCTGCGGAATTAGGTGTTTTTTTGGAGATGCTGTATAATGGGGAGATGTTCGATGCAGATTCCAGTGAGCACATGCTTTCTGTTTTGAAGGATCAGCGCTTGAACGGCAAGATTCCGTTTTATATTCATACCCTTCCGGACCATGGCCCGATTGCACACAAGACAGGTGAGGATACCGGCATTACCCATGATGTGGGTATTGTATATGCCAAGCAGCCGTTTATATTGGTGTTTCTTGGGAATGAGACAGATGTGGCCCGCTATGAGAGGGAGATGGCTGAGATTTCCCTGATGCTGTATGAGGCCAATGATGTTGATTTCATGAGTTAAGACAGGCGTATATTTTATATAGAGGTGACTTGCATACATCTGCTGACGGAATATGCGGTTGAATATGCCTGGAGAAATATTTATAGACTAGGGGTTATACATATTATGAAGATAGCAAAGATTGAGGTTGGAGAGGTTCGTATTCCTCTTGTAACACCTTTTAAAACAGCCCTCCGTACCGTGGACTGTGTAAATGATTTGATTATAAAGATTACTGCAGACGACGGTCAGGTGGGATTCGGTGAGGCACCGCCTACCGCTGTGATTACCGGGGATACCTTGGGCAGTATCCGCTGTGCTATTGAGCAGTTTATTGCACCGCATTTAATCGGGATGGATATTTTGGACATTGACGGTATTATGCAGAAGCTTCACAGCTGTATTTTAAAGAATACCACGGCTAAGGCAGCAGTGGACATGGCAGTGTATGATTTGTATGCCAAGTGTTTGAATCAGCCTCTTTACAAGGTGTTAGGCGGCCGCAGAAACCATATTGAGACAGACCTGACCATCAGTGTAAATCCGGTAGAGGAGATGGTTTCCGACAGTGTAAAGGCTGTAGAGCAGGGCTTTAAGATATTAAAGATCAAAGTGGGCAAGGAAGGCTTAGAGGATATTAAGCGCATTGAAGCCATCCGTAAGGCTGTAGGTGAGGATATCGCCCTTCGTATTGACGCCAATCAGGGCTGGAGTGCCAAGGACGCTGTAAAGATTATCAGCACCATGGAGGACAAGGGCATTGTCATGGATCTGGTAGAGCAGCCGGTGCATGCACATGATTTTAAGGGCATGCAGTATGTTACCCAGCATGTGTATACGCCTATTCTGGCCGATGAAAGTGTGTTCTCAGCTGAGGATGCGATTCATATTATAGAGGGTGGAGCAGCTGATCTGATTAACATCAAGCTGATGAAGACAGGTGGTATTTACGAAGCCTTAAAGATTTGCTCTATTGCAGAGATTTATCATGTAGAGTGTATGATTGGATGCATGTTAGAGAGTAAGATTTCCGTTTCTGCTGCAGCACATTTTGCAGCAGCCAAGGGCATTATTACCAGAGCGGATTTAGATGGTCCGTCACTCTGCAGCATTGACCCGTACCGGGGCGGTCCGATTTACGAAGGTGCAGATATTATTATGAATGAGACACCTGGTATCGGCATTTTAAATGCACCTTGCTTTTAAGCAGTGAGGGTGCAACACAATCTTGAGACAATTCCTTCGGGATGTCTATATAAACATAGTGAGAGAGAGGAGAAAACTATGAAAAAGAAAATATTAGCAGTTCTTTTAAGCGTAGCTATGGTATTCGGTATGGCTGCATGCGGTAATAACACTGCGGGCAATCAGAATTCCGGAGAAAATGTTGCATTAGAAGGCGAAGATGCGGTTTACCGTGTTCTTTACAGCAGTGAAATCGGTACAATGAATTATTTGACTTCCGGTACTTCTGCAGATCAGGCCGTTGCAGCAAATACAGTAGATACCTTAATTGACTACGATTCTAACGGTACTATGGTACCTGGTCTTGCAGAAAGCTGGAGCTATGATGAAGCTACCATGACTTGGACCTTTAATCTGCGTGCCGACCAGAAGTGGTTAGACCATACAGGAGCAGTTGTAGCGGATGTTACAGCACAGGACTTTGTTGATGCAATGAAGTATGTTTTGGATCCTGCAAACGCAAGTGATACAGAGTGGTTATTAGAGGGCGTTATTTTAAACGCTACTGACTACTATGCATCTTTAAGTGATGACGATGCTTCTAACGACATGGCTTTCGAAGAAGTAGGTGTAAAGGCTGTAGATGCATTGACACTTCAGTACACCTTAGAGAAGGAAGTTCCATACTTCTTATCTATGCTTGGTTATGTTTGCTTCATGCCTGCATACGGTCCTTTATTAGAGCAGACCGGTTCAGAATTTGCTACATCTGAAGACAAGATGTACTACTGCGGTGCATATTACATGGCAAATTGGGAACCTCAGGTGGAACACCGTTATGTAAAGAATCCTAACAACTGGGATGCTGACAAGGTATATATTACTGAAATCGTAAAGACTTACAATGCGGAAGCTTCTACCGTAGGCCCTGAAATGGCAAAGCGCGGTGAAATTGACAATACAACACTTGGCGCTGATATCGTTGACAGCTGGATGAAGGATCCTTCCACAAGCAACATGGTTTCCATGGAAAGAGAAGATACATCTTATTCTTATTTCTATTGCTTTAACTTTAACGTTTACAAGCTGGGCGATGACTGGCAGAGAACCGGCACAGGCGAATATGCTATCGATGAGAAGTATGAGCCATGGAACTGGGAAATCGCTGTAAATAACGAGAATTTCCGTCAGTCCATTATGAGTGCAGTAAACAGAGTAAATACTGTTTATGTAAATACCGGTGATTATGCAGACCCTGCAGATATCATTATGAACACAATCACACCGACCAACAATATCGTTCGTGACGGTGCAGATGCGTATACAACTTTAGATGCTTTTAAGGATATTAAGGCAGCTGATTTCTACAATACAGATGAAGCAATTGCATATAGAGACAAAGCAATTGCTGAACTGACCAAGGCAGGCGCTACCTTCCCAATCAAGATGCTTGTTCGTTACAATCCTTCTACTACCAACTGGGAGCAGGAATGTCTTGTATTAGAGCAGCAGGTTGAATCTGTACTTGGCACAGATTATGTTGATATTATTGTTGAGGCAGGTCCAAGTGAAAACTTCTTAAGTACAGTACGTCGTTCTTCTGACTACATGTTTATGAAGTGTAACTGGGCAGGTGACTATGCTGACCCTGAAACCTGGGTAGAGCCATTCTACCAGAGAGATAATGGCGACGGTACCTTCCACAGAGGCGGCCGTTATGCATACCTTGCATATGCAATCGTTGACGATACAGCAAGTGCTGATACAGTAAAGGAATACTTCACATTAGTAGAAGAAGCAAAGGCTATCACAGGCTCCGATCAGGAAAAAGAGAGATTTGAAGCATTTGCAAAGGCTGAAAGCTATCTGATTGATCATGCTTTGGCAATTCCTTACGGTGTATCTACAAAGGCATATATCGTAAACAAGTTAAACGTATACGAAAGCCAGTATTCTCCATCAGGTGTAGCTAACTTCCGTTACAAAGGTATGAAGTTATATTCTAATTTCATTTCTATGGATGAATACAATGCAAACAAGAAATAAATTTCAGCGAGAAATAAATTTCAGTTAAATCTTTAGTAAGCCTGGACCCGGAGGCAAGCTTTGGGTCCAGGGCTTATTGTGCGCTTACGCAAAGTGAGGTTTGGTAAGTGCGATATTCCTTAGATTAAATGTTTGTATATATGGTTGCATTTTTACAAAAGGGGTATAGGGAGTACTTTTTTTGTAAATATACAACCAAATATACATAATAGGAGAGTGTTACATGTTACAATATTTAGCAAAACGTTTTGGGCGTTCCATCATTTCCTTATTTATTATCATTTCCGTGGTATTTATTTTGCTGCGTCAGATGCCGATAGAAGGTTATTTCCCGAATTATGAAAAGATGACGGATCTGCAGATTCAAAATGGCTTGGAAGCGTTGGGATTAAATGATCCTATTCCGGTACAGTTAGGCCGCTTCTGGGTTGATTTGCTGCACGGAGATTTAGGAGAATCCATTACCTACAGACAGAAGGTGCCGGTAACAGAGATTATTGCGGAAAAGATTCCGTACTCTGTGAAGCTGGGAAGCATGGCAATTGTGGTGTCCTTACTGGCAGGTATCCCTATGGGTGCGATGATGGCAAGATACAAGGGCAAATGGTTTGATAAGTTCGGTACTTTGTTTATCGTATTTATTCAGGCTGTGCCGGCAGCGGTTTATTATTTGTTTATTCAGCTATACGGTACTATTATTTTGGATATTCCGCTTATGTTTGACCCATCCAATCCGAAGAGCTGGATATTGCCGGTTATCTCTATGTCTTTAGGTAATATCGCATACTACGGTATGTGGCTGCGCCGCTATATGGTGGATGAGACCAATAAGGATTATGTAAAGCTTGCGACAGCCAAGGGTTTATCAGGCAATAAGGTATTTTTTAAGCATGTATTCAGAAATGCATTTGTACCGTTGATTCAGTATTTGCCGACATCCTTCTTAAATACGGTTATCGGTTCTATTTATATTGAATCTCTTTACAGTGTTCCGGGTATGGGCGGTTTGTTGGTACAGGTTATCAAAAAGAGTGACAATACCATGGTGCAGGGTATCGTGCTATTGTACGCAACCGTTGGTGTAATCGGCTTGTTATTGGGTGATATTCTGATGACAGTGATTGACCCTAGAATCAGTTTAAGCAAGAAGGAGGAAGGCAGATAATGGCAAACAGCATTAAAAACCATTTGGCAGGCAAGTTAGAAGATGCTCTGACCGAAGACTTAAAAAAGAAAGCCTCCTCAAATTACGAAGGCTTAAGCGATGAGGAATTATTTACTTTTGCCGAATATAACAGCGAAGAGGCGGAAAGAACAGGTTACAGTAACTATTCCTACTGGAAAGCAACCTTACAGGTATTCCTCAAAAATAAAGTGGCTGTATTTTTATTGATTGTCATGGGTGCAATTGTTTTATTCACCTTTATTCAGCCCTATCTTCCGAATCAGCTGGACCCGAATCTGATTAATAATAACCCAATGACCTTTATGCAGTATCGTAATGTACAGCCGGGTGAGCTGCCGCAGTTTATTTTGGGTACCAATTCCATCGGTCAGGACTTGTGGGCACGTATTTGGGCCGGTACACGTACTTCTTTGTTTATCGGTCTTGCCGTTGCAATTGTGGAGGCAGTTTTAGGTATCACCATGGGTGTACTTTGGGGATATGTACGTAAGTTAGACTTCTTCTTTACTGAGGTTTACAATATTTTGGACAACATTCCGCAGACTTTGGTACTGATTTTGATTTCATATATGGTTACACCTAGTATTCAGTCTATGATTTTTGCGATGTGTCTGACCAGCTGGATTCAGATGGCACGTTTCATTCGTAACCAGATTATTATTATTCGTGACAGAGATTACAACCTGGCCAGCAGATGTTTGGGTACTTCTACCTTTAAGATTATTATGAAGAATCTGCTGCCGTATTTGGTTTCCATTATTATGCTGCGTATGGCTCTGTCCATTCCGGCTGCTATCGGTAATGAAGTATTTATTACATACATCGGTTTGGGACTTCCTAGTGATACCGTTTCTCTGGGACGTCTGATTAATGACGGCCGTGAGCTTATGATGAGCCCGGACCTTCGTTACCAGTTGATTTTCCCTACCATTGTATTGTCAATTGTAACGATTTCATTTTACATCATTGGTAATGCATTTTCTGATGCAGCAGATCCAAAGAATCACAAATAGGAGGAGCATATGGAACAGAATGTTATTTTATCTGTAAAAAATCTGCATCTGGAATTTAACCTGCGCGGCCGTAAGCTCCATGCCCTTCGCGGTATTGATTTGGATGTGCATGAGGGTGAGGCCATTGCCATTGTTGGTGAGTCCGGCAGTGGTAAGTCTGTATTTACCAAATGCTTTATGGGCCTGACCGACAATAACGGTACGATTACCCAGGGCAGTATTATGTACAATGGTCTGGATTTAGCGAAGCTGAAAGGCGAAAAGGACTGGTTAAGTATTCGCGGCGGTGAAATTGCCATGATTATGCAGGACCCTATGACCAGCCTGAATCCGCTTAAGACTATCGGTGCCCAGATTGCAGAAGCAGTAGCTTTACATCAGGGTTTAAAGGGTGCAGCCTTAAAAGAAAAGGCTCTTCAGTATATTAAGGATGTGGGCATTGCAGACCCGGCCAGACGTTACAATCAGTATCCGCACGAGTTTTCAGGCGGTATGAGACAGCGCGTGGTTATTGCCATTGCCCTTGCATGTAATCCGAAGATTTTGATTTGTGATGAACCTACTACAGCGCTGGATGTTACGATTCAGGCGCAGATTTTACAGCTCATTAAGGACATGAAGGCCAAATATAATTTAACCACCATATTTATTACCCATGACCTTGGTGTAGTTGCCAATATCGCAGACAGAGTAGCGGTTATGTATGCCGGTGACATTATTGAAATCGGTACGGCAGAGGATATTTTCTACGATGCAAGACATCCGTATACCTGGGCGTTATTGTCTTCTTTACCGCAGATTGGTGTAAAGGGGGAGGATTTGTATACCATACAGGGTACAGCGCCGAACTTATTCCAGGAGGTCCACGGCGATGCTTTTGCACCACGTAATCCTCACGCACTGAAGATGGATTTTGTAAAGAGACCGCCATACTTTGAGGTGAGTCCGTCCCACAAGGCCAAGACCTGGCTGCTTGATCCAAGAGCGCCAAAGGTAGAGCCACCGGCCGTATTAGAAAAAATCAGAAGCGGAGGACTGATTCATGGCAATAAATAAAAAAGAAGTATTACTCGATGTCCGTAATTTAGAGGTGTCCTTCGGTCCCAAGAGCAGGCGTTTTGTGGCAGTGAAAAATGCCAATTTCCAGATTTACAAGGGCGAGACCTTCGGCCTGGTAGGGGAGTCCGGCTCCGGTAAAACCACCATTGGTCGTGCCATTATGCGTATTAATCCGACCTCAGGCGGCGACATTATTTATAAAGGACAGAAGATTAACGGCAGAATTGATAAAGAATTAGACAGAAAAGTTATTAAGGAAATCCAGATGATTTTCCAGGATCCGCAGGCTTCTTTAAATGAGAGAGCCAAGGTGGAATATATTGTAAGTGAAGGCTTATTAAATATTCATAAGGATTTATCAAAGGCTGAAGTGACAGAGAGGGTACACCGTGCACTTCAGGAGGTAGGTCTGCTTCCGGAATATGCCTCCCGTTTTCCTCACGAATTTTCGGGTGGACAGAAACAGCGTATCGGTATTGCCAGGGCACTGATTATGGAGCCGGAGTTTATTATTGCAGATGAACCGATTTCTGCACTGGATGTTTCTGTACGTGCCCAGGTATTAAATCTGATGAGAGATTTGCAGAAGGAGCGAGATATTACCTACCTGTTCATTGCGCACGATTTGTCTGTTATGCGTTATATTACAGACCGAATTGCTGTCATTCACAAGGGTGATATTGTAGAGATGGGTAATACCGAGGATGTGATTACCAATCCGATTCATCCATATACGAAGGCACTGCTTTCTGCGATACCGATGCCTGATCCGATTTATGAGAAGAATAAAGAATTGGTTGTGTTTAATCCATTATATTTGGATTACGAGGAGAACCCTCCTTCCTGGACAGAGGTGGAGCCGGGACACTTTATTTTAGCAAATCAGATTGATTTAAAGGAATGGTTATAAAATATCATGAATATTTGTTATGTAAATAAAACAGTAGCAACCCTTTATGAGAATGCGGATACTGTTATGAATAAGACATATAAAAATTCAGATACAGGCGTGGAGGAAACACTTGTGGTTTCCTCTATTTCTGATGAAGGACTTTATGGTATGCCTCTTATGATTTTAGAAGAGTGCGGTGAATATTATAAGGTGCGTACGCATTACAGCTATGAGGCTTACGTGCCGAAAGGTGATGTGATTTTTAAGGACTGTGTAGGGCAGCAGATGGTAGTAGATGCCATATTTGTAGATGTTTTGAGCGTACCGAAGGTACAGGGTGTGCACCTTGCAAGTCTCACCCGGGGCTGTCTGATTGAAGTGACGGATGAGCGTGTGGACGGTTACCGGAAGGTTCGTCTTCTGGATGGACGAGAGGGCTACGTACCGGAAAAGTACCTTACAGAAAAGCTTTTCCCGACAGACACCTTTGACGAAAAGGGCACAGCATATGACGAGGCTGCGTTCAAGGCCTATTTAAAGGAGCTTTTAGAAAAGCATTTTGCTGGCAGTGAGGAAAAGTTCCGTCATGCGGTAACAGAGACAGCTAAAACCTACGCAGGCACCCAGTACCGCTGGGGAGGCAAGAGCCCTTTGGGCATTGACTGCTCCGGCACCACCTCCATGAGCTATATGTTAAACGGCGTACTGACTTACAGAGATGCCAGAGTTGTGGAGGGCTTCCCGGTGAAGGAAATATCCCGCGCAGACATGAAAAAAGGCGATTTGCTTTATTTTAAGGGACATATAGCTATTTATCTGGGGGATGATTTATATCTGCATTCTACAGCCAGAACCGGCAGCAACGGTGTGGATATCAATAGCTTTAATCCAAAAGATACGTGTTACAGAAAGGATTTAGATGAGGGCTTATTAAAGGTAGGCACCATCTTCTGGTAATTTACAATGCATCCATCACTTACATTAGAAAAAAGAATTGCTGCAGAGCTCAAAAGCTACGATGGTAAGATGAGTATTTATGCAGACGATTTAAAAGGAAATGTTATTAAAATCGGTGTAGAAGAGAAGTTTGAAACAGCCAGCTGTGTGAAAACTTATATTCTGGCATGCCTGTATGATAAGGTGAAAAAAGGCGAAGTGTCTTTAGACGATATGATTACCTACAAGCCGGAGCATTTCGTAGACGGCAGCGGTGTAGTCCGTTCTTTAGATGCCGGACTGAAGCTTCGTGCAAAGGATGTTGCTACTTTGATGATTATTGTCAGCGACAACGTGGCTACTAATATGATGATTGACTTTTTGGGCATAGAAGATATCAACGCCTGCATTCAGAGGCTTGGCTGTAAGGATACCGTACTTCACAATCCGATTGATTTTGTGAAATACAGCAAGCTGGGAACCAGTACGGTGACGGATTATGCTTCCATATTTATCCGCCTGCTCAAGGGTGAGCTGATTGGACCGAAGGAAGATGCCGAGATGCTGGAGATTTTTAAGAAACAGCATTATAACAGCACCATTACCAAACAGTTTCCGGTGGCTCTTTTTGATGACGAGGACTGCGGGGCAGAGCCCGGTGCGTTCTGGGTGGCAAGTAAGTCCGGCTCCATGAATGCCTGCAGAAATGACGGCGGTATCGTACATACACCGTACGGTGATTATGTTATCGTAATGTTTAATAAGGAATTCAGTGACAGTATGTACTATCCGGAACATCCGGCTACAGTCTTTGGCTCTAAGGTCAGCAAATTGATTTTCGACCAGTATTTGGCACTGGAAGGACGGTTTGTGCTGTAGAGTATTTAATTTTGAAATCGTCAGTCCGGCAACCGGAGGTATATACATTTTGGCTCAGGGTTCGCTCTCGCTCCATGAAAAACGCAGCGTGCATTGAACACTTAGTGAGCACATGGTGCGAACTTAGTGAGAAAGCATGCCTTGTGCTGTACTAAGCTCAGAGTGCGGCGTAAACGCCTTGCTTCGCTAAGGACCGGCGCTTTTCAAGGCCCCTGTGCCGAAATGTATATACCTTCGGTTGCCGGATTGTCGATTTCAAAATATAGAAGGCATGCCCGATAATGATTTTCGCGAAAAGAAGGGGTCATTACCGGGCATTTTTATATAAAACAAATCATAGAATATAGCAAGTGAAATTTCCTGTCTGATCTGCAGAGGTTATTAAGCTGTAAACATATATTATCTATTTGTAAAAATGATTTTGCAAAATTTATTTGCAAGAATTCGGATTGCAGTCAAAGCCCGGATTAAATGCATAGAAATTCTTTTCGTTCAGCTTATCCTGGGCGATGCGAAGTGCTTCACCAAAACGCTGGAAATGGACGATTTCACGCTGACGCAGGAAGCGGATTGGCGCAATAATATCCGGATCGTCAATCATGCGTAAAATATTGTCGTATGTGGTACGAGCCTTTTGCTCTGCAGCCATATCTTCGTGAAGGTCGGTTAAAATATCGCCCTTACTCTGGAACTGGTTGGCGTTGAAATGAATACCGCCGGCTGCCTGAGGCCATATACCCAGAGTGTGGTC
>JAFTXF010000116.1 GCA_017461685.1 Lachnospiraceae bacterium | reverse complement strand
GCAGTATGGAGTGGCGGCTGATTATTTTGATACACACAATTTCCATTTGCACATTCCGGCAGGTGCAGTGCCAAAGGACGGTCCAAGTGCCGGTATTACCATGGCCACAGCTTTGCTCAGTGCCTTTGCAGAAAAGAAAGTAGACCATTTGATTGCCATGACAGGAGAGATTAATCTGCGAGGCAAGGTAATGCCTATTGGAGGCCTGAAGGAGAAGCTGTTAGCAGCCAATATGGCAGGTATTAAGCGTGTGCTGATACCGGAGGAAAACTCCAAGGATTTAGCAGAGCTGTCTGCGGAAATCATCGGAGATATGGAGGTGTGTCCGGTAGCTCATATGCGTGAGGTGCTGGAGTACGCATTTGTATAGGAATGTAGTAAGGGAATGCAAAACGGAGCTTACATAGCTGAGCGGAATTGATTTCAGAGCATGCATGTAGCTTGATGCAGTAACGACCCAGACCAAAACAGGGGAAAGGAAGCAATATGATTATAAAAGATGTAAATCTGGAAACGGTTTGCGGTATCACCAGCCAATTTCCGGAAAATAACCAAATTGAAATTGCCTTTGCCGGCAAGAGTAATGTAGGCAAGTCTTCCCTGATTAATGCCTTGATGAATCGGAAAAATCTGGCCAGAACCAGTGCCCAGCCGGGCAAAACCCAGACCATTAATTTTTATCACGTATCCTGTTATCACGAAAAAACGGTGGAGCAGCAGGACGGTACTGAGATTACAGAGCGGGAATCGGGTGCACTGTATTTTGTGGATTTACCGGGCTATGGTTATGCCAAAGCCAATGAAGAGGTTAAGGCTAAATGGGGCAGGATGATTGAAAAATATTTACACACCTCTAAAATGCTGAAGGTGGTATTCTTGTTAGTGGATATCCGTCACGAGCCTTCCGGCAATGACAGGCACATGTATCAGTGGATTTTGGAGCAGGGCTATGAGCCGGTGATCATTGCCACGAAGTTGGATAAGATTAACCGCAGTCAGGTGCAGAAGCATGTGAAGATGTTAAAGCAGGGGTTAGATGTGGTGAAGGGAACGGTGGTGATTCCTTTTTCTGCAGAGACCAAGCAGGGACGCGAGGAAATATATGCCTACATTGACTCTTTGTGCGTAGAGTAAGTGTCGGCTTTGAGGGGGTTCCGGGAAAGGAGCGGATATGAATCATCGCAATTTTACTTATATCAAAATTTTATGTAATTTGAGTATTTTTATTGTTACGTTATTTCTGGTGTTGTTTTGTCTGCCGAAGCTGCTTATGTTTTTTATGCCTTTTGTGGTTGCATGGATTATTTCCTGTATAGCCAATCCCATTGTGCGGTTTGTGGAAAGACATCTGAAGTTAAAGCGTAAAATGAGCATGGTTTTTGTAGTAGTGTTGATCATTGGCGGCGTGGTTGCAGCACTGTACGGTATAGGTGTTTGGAGCGGCAGACTGTTGACAAACTTTATCGCAGACTTGCCGGGCATGTGGGAGCACATACGTACTGAGGCTCAAGGAATGTTTCAGATTATGTTCGAGCTATTGGATAAGCTGCCGGGTGAGGGTACTGCTGCATTGGAAGAAATTATTTCTAACAGCGGAGATTATGTAGCCGAGTTTGTGAGCGGATTAAGTGCACCTACTATTTCAGCAGTGGGCAATATTGCTAAGAGGGTACCGGACATTATTATTTTTTCTATTATGTGTCTGTTAGCTACATATTTTTTTACAGTAGAAAGAGAAGCCATTAATAAGCGCCTCCGTGCTATTATGCCGGCAGGTATTATAAGCTTTTGGAATTTGGTCAGAAGATGTTTTGTAGAGAGTATCGGCGGATATTTTAAGGCACAATTTAAAATAGAAATCTGGGTTTACTTATTAATTTTCATCGGATTGA
Source organism: Lachnospiraceae bacterium (assembly GCA_017461685.1). Taxonomy (GTDB): domain Bacteria; phylum Bacillota; class Clostridia; order Lachnospirales; family Lachnospiraceae; genus RGIG6307. The sequence goes on along the minus strand of JAFTXF010000116.1, from coordinate 1,445 downwards.
CCATACTAAAGACAGATTATGCAATTATTATTGCGCTTGGTATTGCAGTTCTGGATATTCTTCCGGTTTTCGGGACAGGTGCAGTACTGTGGCCTTGGGCCCTCATCAGCCTGATAAACGGTCATTATCTGAATGCTGTGGGACTGATGGTTATTTGGGGTGTTTCCCAGCTTTTAAGGCAGTTTATCCAGCCGAAGTTGGTAGGAGATACTTTGGGAGTGCACCCGATACCTACTCTGTTTTTATTGTTTGCCGGTTATAAGCTGGGCGGTGTGGTAGGTATGATTCTGGCTGTACCGTTAGGTATCTTGGCGGCCACTCTGTATAGAGAAGGCGTTTTTAAAACCACAGAGCAGTCTGTTCGATTGTTATTAGGAAGAATCAACAGCTTCCGCAAGTATGATGAGACAGAATTAGAAGAGCTGGCGTCTTACCAGGCTCAGGAAAAGGAGTAAATTATGCAGGTAACCGTATTTAGCTGTAGAAAATATGATGAATTGCCGGAATTTGAGAAAGGGGCAGAGGAGCTTGGCTTAAAGCTTGTGACTACCAATGAAATTCCGGGACTGGATAATGTACATTTAACGAATGGAAGCCGGTGCGTGGCAATTACCACCACACCGGTGGGGAGAGAGCTTCTGAAGGCATATTATGATAACGGGGTGAGATATATCGTTACACGTTGCATCGGCTATGATCACATTGACGTAGAGGCGGCAAAGGAACTTGGCATGACTGTAGCCAATACTCCATACGGACCGGATGGCGTGGCAGACTACACGGTAATGTTGATGCTTATGGCTATGCGTCATATGAAGGCCATCATGGGCAGAAGTGCTATTCAGGACTATACTCTGCGGGGGCTTTTAGGCAGAGAATTAAAGGACATGACGGTAGGTATTATCGGAACCGGCCGCATTGGCTTAAGTACCATGCGTAATCTTTCCGGTTTTGGATGCAAAGTACTTTGCTATGATATTTTTCCCAATAAAGCGGCAGAAGCTTACGGCGAATATGTTTCACTGGAGGATTTGATTCGGAAAAGTGATATTATCAGCCTGCATATGCCTCTTACAGAGGACAATTTCCACATCATAGATGCTAAAGCTTTGGCCAAAATGAAGCAGGGTGTTATTATTGTAAATACCGGCCGCGGTCCCCTCATTGACAGTAAGGCTTTGGCGGATGCCATAGAAAGCGGTAAGGTAGGCGCAGCAGCACTGGACGTTGTAGAAGACGAGTTTTCTCTCTACTATTATGACAGAAAGAGTGATGTTCTGACCAACCGGGAATTGGCACTATTCCGCAGCTACCCAAATGTCATCGTATCACACCACATGGCCTTTTACACCGAAAACTACCTGAAAACTATCGTCAGGGATTCCCTCCGCGGCTGCAAAGCCTTCATGACCGGCGCAGATAACCCGTGGGTTGTGGGGTGAGTG